>NZ_JAUBOZ010000020.1:75770-102199 GCF_036700475.1 Microcoleus sp. T2B6
AACCGATGTTCTCGATCAAACCGATGTAGGTGATCGAACCAATGTAGGTAGCATCAGCGTTAGCGAGGAAATATAAAGAAACTCTTCAAGTTTCTTACTTTAAGATCGAGAGATAGTAGAAAGTGTAGTCAAGGACATCAGCAATCGGTGAAGTTGGCCCTTCCCGATCGACTAAAACAAGTCTGGTGTGTAGATAAGCGGACATTTTTGATGACAGGCGCACTCTAAACACAGGCGGTATCTTAGGCTCTCGTTTTCATGAGAAAGCCTGCATTTACAAGGTTAGTTCTATTGCCTGTTTTGTTCTTTCACACTCAGCGCAGAGCATCCGCAAACCATGACATCCAAAGTTTTAGGCATAGACATCAGTAAAAAAGACTTTCATGTCGTTTTACTGAAAGAAAGTGGTGGCACCAAACTCAAAAAATTCACCAATAATAGCGCAGGTTTTGAGAGTTTACATTCTTGGCTCAAACAACTTGGTGTTGAGGAAGTTCATGCTTGCATGGAAGCCACCAGCATCTATGGAGAAGCCTTGGCAGAATTTCTCTACCAAGCCGGATATCAGGTCAGTATAGTCAATCCAGCTCGGATTAAAGGGTTTGCTAAAAGCGAACTCCTGCGTACCAAAACAGACTCCGTAGATGCAGCACTGATTGCCCGTTTTTGTGCGGCTGTTAAACCCTCATTCTGGACGCCTACGGCACCAGAAGTTAAAGAATTACAAGCCCTGTTGCGACGACTAGATTCCTTAATGGAAATGTTTACTGCCGAACAAAACCGTCGGGAAACAGCCACAGCAACTGTTGCTTCCCTTACCCAGGAACATTTGGAGTACCTCAAACAACAACAAGCACAGATAAAACAATTAATTAGCGACCATTTTGACCGACATCCGCATTTTAAACAACAGCGCGACCTTTTAACATCAATTCCCGGAATTGGAGATGTGACAGCTTCTGTATTTTTAGCTGAAATTGGTCGGATTGAGGATTATAAGAACGCCCGTCAGTTAGCTGCTCATGCAGGTTTAACTCCCTGTGAACGCATTTCAGGAACGAGTGTTCGTGGCAAAACACGTTTATCTTGCACGGGCAATGTCCGACTGCGAAAAGCATTGTATATGCCGGCGGTAGTGGCAATGCGTCACAATCCGTTACTCAAAGCTATGAGCGAGAGATTATTGGGTCGTGTCCAGGTCAAAATGCAGGTGATTGGTGCTTTGATGCGGAAATTGGTGCATTTGGCTTTTGGTATTTTAAAGTCCCAAAAGCCTTTCGACCCCAATTATTTACTTGCTACCCCTTGACTTGTCTAGACAGTATCTACGTAATTACGCTCGATGCACCAATCCGAAAAGGTAGGTTTGTATTTATGGGTGGGTGGGGGCGGGTTTTCGAGATGGTCTGTTTCAGTCAGAAATTGTCTGTAAAACCCGCCCCTACAGAATTACGATCGATTCACAAAACACGATATAACTAATAACTAATGACTAACATAAAATTTCTGCAACCAGGAGATTTGCTCAAAGTAATTGCCCCTAGTGGCAGTTTGCGAGAATCAACCAACTTTGAACGGGGTGTAGAAATTTGGAAATCCCGTGGCTATCGACTTGAATTAACACCGGGTTTTGACGATCGCTGGGGCTATTTGGCCGGTTCCGATGAAAACCGCGTCCGACAGTTGGCAGATGCCCTCAATGACCCGGATTGTCGCGGTATTCTCTGTGTTCGAGGCGGTTTCGGCAGCACTCGACTTTTGGAAAAAGGAAATGTGGGAAAGGCGGAAAATTCCCAATTTCCAACTCCCGATTCCCATTCGCCGAAATGGTTAATCGGCTTTTCAGATATTACTGCTTTGCTGTGGAATCACGACAAATTGGGGATTTGGGGCGTTCACGGGCCGATGCTGACAACTTTGGCTGCGGAACCGGATTGGTCTGTCGATCGACTTTTTGACTGCATAGAAGGTCGTCCCTTACAATCTTTGCAAGGTAAAGGATGGGGCAGCGGACAAGCCACGGGGCGGCTGTTTCCTGCGAATCTGACTGTGGCTTCTCATTTGCTCGGAACCCCGTATCAACCGGATTTGACCGGGGTTATTCTCGCATTTGAGGATGTTTCCGAGGCTCCTTACAGGGTCGATCGAATGTTGACTTTGTGGCGGATGGCGGGGGCTTTCGCTGGGGTGCGGGGCATTGCTTTGGGGCGCTTCAGTCGCTGCGAGATTGAGCCGAGTATTCCCAGTTTTAGCATTGAAGAGGTTTTGCGCGATCGACTGGGGGACTTGAATATTCCGATTGTCTCGGATTTGCCCTTCGGGCACGAGGGAGTTAACGCTGCTTTGCCAATGGGAATTATGGCGAGTCTCGACGCTGAATCGGGATTGCTGATTTGTGGCGATCGATCGCAACTTTAGATTAGGACTCAACGTCTATAACTTTAACATGAGATTTTGCACCCGCTAAATAGCCGGGTTGGGTGAGGTTGACACGGTTGGCAGAAATTACATTTAAAATGGATTGTGTATGCAAATGTCGGCACAAAAAAAGCAAAAAGATTTTAAAATTTTCCAGAGGTTGATATGAAAGCACACAACTTGTTAAACAGTATTGCTGCTGCAGTCCTAGTTACGGGATTGGCACTTACCGGGATTTCCTCAAGTGCGGTTGGCGAACAGATAGGTAATAACGATCGCATTGACGGAGTAATTCGTCGCACTTCCCCGATTTACCGTTTCCGAAATATGTGGACACCCGGAACTCCGACGGAAGAATTGCGCGGTCAAGAATACACATTCAGCGCAAGGGAAGGCGACAACATTGAAGTTTTTTTAGATACAGATAGAAGTCGCGGTTTTACTCCCGTCATGGTGCTGTTTTACGGGAACAACAAACAAGTCGCTTTTACGCTAGACCGTTCTTTTAATTATCAAATTCCCCGTACAGGCGATTATAAGCTTTTAGTGTTAGCAAAAGATGCAGCCAGGGGCGGTAGCTACACGCTGGAAGTTTCGGGAATTGATGGGGGCAACAGACGATCTCGCAATTCGCGGGACGATTGGTACACGAGGCGAGATGACGGCCGAAATGACGGTCGATATGACAGAGCACAGCTTCTGGAAGATGATTTTGGCTTGCGGTCTGTTGATTGTCGCGAGAGACGTTCTATGGTGAGAGTAAGGTTTGACGATGGAAATCAAGACTCGACTTACTGCGCTGTCCCGACTAGAAACTTTCCGGCGGGAGATTATTACTACAATTCGCGGAGTAGAAATTTAGATTCGGCGAGGCGGAATGATAGTAGATTTGATGCGGACCGCGATCAATGTCGGGTAGTGGTGGGCGGAGTCTGCGTGACGAGATAGTAGGGTGCGTCCCTATTTACAATCTAGAAATAAACTCGAAAATGTCACAGCGACGCACCCTAAAAAATACCGTGGGTACGTCGCTATTTACAATCTAGAAATAAACTCGAAAATCTCGCAGCGGCCCACCATACATACGGCTGCGTCGCTCTGTATAATCTACAACTAACCTTCATAACCGGGTTTTTCACGCTCATCTGTAAGCTGCAACGCGTCTTTCGGAAAAAACCTGGTTTATGACTACCCGTGCGTTCAGGATTATTGGTATATTAATAATATTAATGATCTGGCAAAATGTATGAGCGTTAAAGAACTTGAAACAGCAATTATGAACTTGTCAGTTAAGGAACTATCCGAACTCACTACTTGGCTGATAGAGTATCGCCAACAGGTTTGGGATAGGCAAATTGAAAACGATTTGGAGGATGGGCGGTTAGATGCGCTACTTGATGAAGTCGATGCAGAGTATGAAGCGGGATTGGCTAAAGTGTGTCGATAATCACCATTTTACCAATATTGTTTTCTGACTCTACTTTTTCGCGGATGCTGCTCTCATAAATTTGCTTTGCAAGCTTTGCGACTTCTTCGTGACTTAGGAATGAAAAATCAATAATATCATGTCCGATCGATTGACCATAATATCCCGGTCGGGCGGGTTTTTGAGATTGTAAATTATTGGCAGATATTGTTGGTGAGGGGAACCCCTACCTGATGTCG
The DNA here is from genome assembly GCF_036700475.1 of Microcoleus sp. T2B6. Lineage (NCBI taxonomy): Bacteria > Bacillati > Cyanobacteriota > Cyanophyceae > Oscillatoriales > Microcoleaceae > Microcoleus > Microcoleus sp. T2B6. The sequence continues at coordinate 79,854 of NZ_JAUBOZ010000020.1, forward strand.
GGCGAAGCGAAGCGGAGGGAATCGACCGGACATAATATAAGTTGTACAATTAAACCCCAGAAGCCTTGCTCCAAGGTAAACTATTGCTCTATTAGTCACCTTATTTATTTTTAATTCCTTAATAGGATTGTTTGCCTAAATAACTTCCTAGCGCTAATTTTCATTATAGAACTTTCTTCATTATATCTTATGCCAATACTCCCGACAGTTTTTAAGCAGCCAGAGTAAGCTGTTACGCATTTAAACAACTAACGAACCAGGTAAGGTGCGTCAGCTAGAACACTTACGCTTACAAGGGAAACGCTTATGTACTGACGCACCCTACAATTGTCCTTTAAATGTCGAACAGCTTACCATAAGACAAGACTGAAGAAAGATTAGGATGATTTAAAATCAAATCTGGGTCTAAATCTAACTTGTCAATCAAGGTACAAAGTAGGTGTTTATTGAATTCCAGACGTTTATAAGAGGTTATTGAAAACACAAAAGACTTGGCAGATGAATGACAAGTAGAGAGTTGATGTTTAGCTAAATTGAAGGCAATAAGACTGGCATTAAAATGAAAATTAAGCCGCGGTAAATGACGAGCTTGGCAATCAGACAATCCCGTAAATTGCTTGACATCACGAAGAATAAATTCGATATGAAAACGAGCCTGATAATATTCAACAATTTGCTCAGGCAGCAGGTGAATATCAGTGCTAAACAATAACGCATTTTTGATATTTCCCTTGGCTTGAACCTCAGAAATACAAGCCAAACTCATCTGGCAATTTAAACAACAACTCGCCTAGTACCAATGTATATAATGAAACTCCCGCTTTTATTTTTTTAATAAATTTAAGACGACTCAAATCACTAGAGTTAAATTTACCATCATATTTGTGAGGTGCTCCCAGTTTTTTTGTTCACCTTTATAGAGATAGCGTAAGTTAGCATCAACTCGCTCGCTTGCCAATAAAGTTTAAATTTAACTCCCGCACAGCCTCCCAGAATTTAGAGCGATATTAATAGCCATCAGCGACCATTTGTACGTACAGAACTAGGGAAGAAATAACGAGTATTATTCAAATGTTTTGCATAGTCATCAACTCTTGTGATGTCAGGCTTTGAACTTGAAAATTCCGGTTTTTTTCGACTTTTTTTCGACCAGCAATTCTTCGGATTTTGGGGCAGTTTTTCGCGGGCTTTATTTGAGGGCGTGATGGAGTTTGCTGTAGGCTTAAGCTATAAGATAAACGACTATCTATTTCGACAATAGAAATTACAGGAATTTCCAACCCCTGTTCCGATTTACCAGCTACACCCTTATAAAAATAAGCTTTACCGTCAGTCTTTTGGCCAGTTTTTATAAAAAAAAAGACTCAATACCAGCAATGACTGTGTGTTCAGTATTTAAGGCAGATTCGAGGAAATATTGATTAAATGGTGGAAAGTTAAAGCTTTTGAGAAAGTGACGACGGTAGGTTTTTTCGCTCAAACAACTATAACGACTGAGCTTCGTGAAGTTGACCAAACAAAAGGATAAGCAAAATATTCGAGAATAAAGTGATTAAAAACTTCTTTTGGGGTTGACTAATCCTCGGCATTTGTTGTAAGATGGATTCCATAATTTTCCTAATGGAATCTGTTAAGATTGTGTGATTTTATAGCTTAACCTAAAAGAGCGCCTTTTTTTCTGTTCATTTTGGGTTCAGATTGCACTCACTTTTTTCGCTTCTGTGCTTTATTGCGTAAGCGTTGCTTGCCGAAGGCATCGCATCCCTATTTAAAAATAGTCCGGAGTATTGTTACAAACCACTCAATTTTGGATAATTGAGCAATTGCATAAATGTAGATAAACTTTGAAATCAGAGAAAATCCAAATGAAATCTTTCAGCAGAAAACTTGGTTTGGTAGAAATGTGGATGGCGCTCGGCCATGACGTGGGAGGTGGACTAATTGTAAATGTTGTCTATCTGGAAGGGATTTTAACACCGGATGTTGTTCAACAAGCTCTTAAATTAGTCCAACAGCGTCATCCCATGCTCCAAGTTTACATTGTTGAGTCTGAGGATGGATTATATTTTCAATCGTCAGGAATAACGGAAATTCCAGTCCAAATTATATACAAAAAAGATGAAAATGAAGCAATTAAACTTGCCGAGAAAGAAATACATACAAAATTTACACTAGGGAAAAATCCTCTGTGTCGCCTAACTCTTTTGTATTCTCCTCAGAATCAAAATACCTGTGAAATGATTATTACCTTTCATCATGGAATTGTAGATGGCATATCATGTATGCGCTTTATTGATGACCTGTTATTTTATTGTCAAAAAATCAAGGATGGAGAGAATATATCTCAAGTAGACTCCCTAGAATTTATTCAGCCCATAGAAAATTTAGTTACTTATAATATTACCAGTAAAGAACCAAGGGAAAATCATCCACTCGCAACTGAACAACCCTCTCTACCACCCCAATTAATTATTGAACATCAAGCATCCGCTAACGAACGTTTAACTCGGATGTTACCGCGAATGCTTAGTCAAGAAAAGACTAAGATACTAATTGATAAATGCAAACAACAAAAAACCACAGTGCATGGTGCTATGTGTGCGGCAATGCTATTTGCTGCTGGTAAATTACTATCAATAGATACACAGGCAAATTTCTCCTATGGTTTACCTGTAAATTTGAGAAAATATTGTGAGCCTGAAATCACAGACCAAAATCTAGGTTGTTTTATATCTGTGCTGGGTTTTAATCAGTTAGTTGAGCCAAATACATCTTTTTGGGATTTAGCTAGAGAATGTAAATCCCAAATACATGATTCTTTAATTAGCGGTGTCCATATAACTAGACTACAAGAAGGTAAATTACGTAATCTTGACATGGATTCCATGAAGGAACTCGTGATTAAGTCTATCTTGAGTAAAGAAGATACTATGGGAAGAAATAATCTTTTTGCAATTTCTAATAGAGGCAAATTTCAATTCCGGCATCAAGCCGATAAGCTAAAGGTTAAGGAATTCTACTTTGCTTTTCCTCAACATATTAGTGGTGATTGTTTTTGGTTAGGTGTTCTCACGCTAAACGAGCAGTTATTTTGCAATTTTATTTATGTAGAACCTGTAATCAGCGATCGAACAGCACAGTTATTTGCTGATGATGTGATGACAGTCATAGAAAAAGTGTGTATCAATCCAAATTTGACGTTAACAATGTTGTGTGAGTCAGTCACACAAAATTAAACTCTTTTAATTTCTGGGATTTATTTGACAAAAATATAAGTTTATTCTACAATATTTACGTCAACAAATGGTAAAAATCAAATAATATGAACTGGGACAATAAGTCACTTGTAATTTATTCAAATTTTCCCTTTCATGTAGAAGATTGGTCTCCTTTATCTGTGAATAAAGGTATTGGCGGAAGCGAGGAAGCGATCGTTTACTTAAGTCAAGAATTCGTTAAGTTAGGCTACGCGGTTACTGTTTTTAATCGATGCGGTGATATGGAAGGGGAATATAATGGAGTAGTTTATCAGTCTGTTGATAAATTTAATCCCCAAGATAACTTTAATGTCTTAATCTTTCATCGGGCTTGGACACAACCTATGCTAATGAAAGTGAAAGCCAGAAAAACTGCGGTGTGGATGCACGATAACCCGCAATTATTTCCTCCTTTAGAAGAGTCTCAGCGTGTGGAATTTCTGGCAAGTTTTGACAAACTTTTTATGTTGTCAACTTTTCATAAATCTCTGCTGCCAGACTGGATTCCTGAAGACAAGATTTTTTTAACAACCAATGGGATTAATCTCGAAGATTTCAATTTAACAGGAATTGCTAGAAATCCCAAAAGGCTAATTTCGATTAGTGATTATACAAGAGGTATTGAACATTTACTTATACACTGGGATAAAGTTATCAAAGAAGTACCAGATGCCGAGTTTCATGTTTTTTACGGTTGGCAAGTGGTTGATGCTTTAATTAATTCACAATTAATTAATAAATTTCCACAATTACCAGTTCAAAAGCAAAAATTAGTGCGTCTTTTCAACCAGAAAAATGTTTATGAACATGGTAGAATTGGACAACAAGAATTAGTTGAAGAATTATTCAAATCGGGAGTATGGGTTTATCCTTGTCATACACCTGAAAGTTTCTGTATTAGTGCTTGGAAAGCGCAAGCTGCTGGTTGTGTTCCGGTGGTGACAACTTATGCAGGTTTAGATGAAACTGTGAAATCAGGTATCCGAATTAAAGGGCCTGCTGGGGATGAGGAAACTAATAATGCTTTTATTGCAGCAGTGATTGACTTGTTAAAAAATCCTGAGAAACAAGACTCTTTAAGACAGGAAGCATTAGAACTTAAAGATTCATTTGGCTGGGATAGAGTCGCTCAACAATGGCATCAGGAGTTTATATCGGCTGAAATTAAGTAGAAAATAATGAATCCACAACCCGCATTTTGAATGTGGTTCAGGGTTCAGGTGATTCAGCCGACCCACCATACAACCGCTATCTTTAGGCCGTCAAGATAGTAAAAAAGTCCTGCTTATTTACCATTTTTTTGACGTAGTGGCTCGAAACCCGCCACTTCTGCCAGCGTATAAAGTGGCCGATCCTTCACCTCCTCGTAAATCCGCCCCACATACTGACCCAAAATCCCAATACTCACCAACTGCACCGCACCCAAAAAGAAAACCGCCATAATCACAATTGTCAAACCAGTTAATGCCGAACCAGGAGAGAAAAGACGCCAATACAAAACCAAAAAAGCCATCAAAACAGACACGAAAGCCGAAAATAAACCCAAATAAATTGACAGTTGCAAAGGAACTTTTGAAAAAGACACTAAACCGTTCATCGCCAAAGCGAAAGATTTACTAAAGGTATACTTAACATCGCCAGCAAAACGCGGATCGCGTTCAAACTTAACTGCCGTTTGTTTAAAACCAATCCAAGCGCGCAATCCCCGAATGTAGCGGTTGCGTTCAGGCATGGCATTCAGTACGTCCACCACGCACCTATCCATCAAACAAAAATCTCCGGTATCTATCGGAATATCAACATCAGCAAGATGGCGCAAAATGCGATAATACATATAAGCCGGCAACCGCTTAAGCCAACCTTCTTGACGGCGTTGAGTGCGCTGAGCGTAAACCACTTGATAGCCCTGCCGCCACTGTTCTACCATATCCATAATTAGCTCTGGCGGGTCTTGCAAATCGCCGTCCATGATGACTACAACTTGACCTCTAGAAAAGTTTAAACCAGCAGTTACAGCTATTTGATGACCGAAATTGCGCGCAAAACTGAGGTAACAAATTCGCGAGTCTTTTTCGTGCAATTCTCGCAAAAGTTCGAGAGAGCGATCGCGACTGCCATCATTGATTAAAATTAATTCTACTGGGCCGTCCATTCGAGCCATCACGGCACTAATTCGCCGGTAAAGTTCAGCTAAATTTTCTTCCTCGTTATAGATGGGAATTATCAAGGAATACTTAGGTCTATCGTTCATCGCAGTTTATTTAGGGGAATCAGGTTTTCAACTGTTAAATCAAATAAATCCAAAGGTTATTTTTTCACAAATACACTTAGTGGCTCCATTGACCATTTTTGTAGGTAAATTTGATTTTTTACAACCATCTCTTTTCCTTGTCGGTCGTCATTTTTTGTAGCTGAGTAAATTATGGCACAAGGGGTAAAACTTTTGTAAGGTTCCGAGTTGAGCTTTTGCTGGACAACAGGATCGATAGTGGAAATGTGCTCGATGCGAGGTGCTGGTTTTCCCGACTCTGCAAACATTACCCACAAGGGATATTCCCAGACATTTTTAGCCCAAAATGACAGTCCTATATTCGTGCAGTTTTTAGATTTAACAAAATCTACTGCTGTATTGTAAGCAACCTCGATGTTCGGCCGACTTGCAAAGTAAAGCTCGTGTCTGCTGCTATTAAAAATGTTACTATCTCCCAGAAGAGGTCTAAAGTTGTTGTAAAAAATCCAAGGTAGCGACATGACAATCAGAATGGCGACCAGATAATTCGCTATTTTATGATTTGATAATTCCGATGCGGCTAATCCAAATAGTGGGGAAAATAATACAAATATTGACATGTGATGTCGGCTGTGCCAAGGCTGCAATTTCAGCAGAAGACACAGCAGTAAAAATGCCATTATTACAGCACTTAAATAGGTTAATACTATTTTTGTTTTTCTCCAACTTGGGGTGTTAAGTATAAGTGGGATCGTGGCAAGTGTCAGCCAGAAGTGAATGGGATTTGTAGCTGTGTTTTCATTAAATGACGGTGTAGCGATCGCAAATACTTGTCCGGGAGGCCAAGTGATGCGCGGGTCGTTTGTAGCTACGCCCAATATTCTGTGCAGGAGGTTGATACCTCCCACAATTATACCATTAATTCGGGAAATCCTCGTACCGGCTTGCATACCTAAATTTCTAATTACATTTGACAGAAAAGTTGGCAGGGTAAATACTTCTATTTTATATTCTTTAGTAAAACTTTGAGGTGCTCCGATCGCATAACCGAATAAATCGTAATTTCGCCAAAAGTGACCGATATTCAAAACTAAAGTCACCGTGGCTATTATCAAAATTGGTGGCAGCATCTTCCCCCGAAAAGATTTAATTCCTCCTACAATAAACCAAACAATAAAAGGCAAACAAAATATATAAGCTGTCGTTTTTGTCAAGAGAGCTAGACCCAAACTAGCACCAATTTTAAAAGTATTAAACCCGGTAATTCCTGCGGAGAGTCCTGCTAAACCGCAGCCAACAAAACAAACTACCCAGAAACATACAGCATAATCGTTTTGAGTGCTAGAACCCTGGAGGATACCCATTGGCAAAGTCGCAGCAAAAACAGCAGCAAAAACTTGACCGCGTAAATTAGCGCCCAGTTGCTTAGCAATTAAAGAAACTGCGATCGCGCTTCCCACCATACTCAACCACTGTACCAAATTAGCAAAGCGATCGCCCCCGCTTAAAATCTGAAAGTGCATAATCGCAAACTCAGCCCAAGGCGGGTGATACAACTGTGGCACATAAGAAGTAGGATAATGCTCGACACTACGGTTTTGCATCCAGTGCACAACCCGGCTCATGTGATAAGTCATAGAATCCCAATTGTTAGGCGGTGCAACTACAGCAATCAAACCCACCGCAGCAAAAATAAATAATACACCGCCTAGCAACCCCAGTAAGAAATTCGGAAATTTCTCATCTTGATTTTTCTCCACAATTGGCTGGACAATTTTAAATTTTAGATAAAAAATCAACAACAGAATATCTACTACCAACCACAGCCCGAACACCCACTCAAAAGTCAGCAACCTAAATAAACTAAAAATTTCAGTAGATAAAGCAACAATAACTCCCGCCACAATTGCTGCGGACAAAATAGCGCTGCGCCAACAATTATCTATTTTATGAAATATGAGAAACAAAATGCCCAGAGCCACCAATGGAATCAAGCCGAATATATCTGTTATCATAGATTGGGAGCCTGAATTTAAGACAGGACGCTCAGCGCGGGAAGGCTAAAACCCAGGTTTTATTGTTAATTCCTGGTTGTCTTTCCCCACTGTTTTATAGTATAAACCATGTGGTTTGCGTAAGTCCTCTAACAATTACCATCATAACGGAGAGATAAACAAATCATGGCTAATTCTAACTATCTTTGGCAAGCCAATCAAGACTTAAGCGAAGCTTGTCTGCAACATCCCTTTGTCAGAGGCATTGCTGACGGCAGCCTGCCCCAAAATAGTTTTGCCTATTACGTTGCACAAGACGCATTTTTTCTGGGAGCATTCGCTCGCGCTTACAGTATCGCTGCGGCAAAAGCACCCGACTGGGAGGGGTTTGAAATTCTCCACAATCTCGGTAGCGGCGTTTTAGAAGAACTTCGTTTGCATCAAAAATATGCAGCCAAATGGGGTGTAAACTTGCAAGAGGCAAAACCGGGAATTGCTACCCGCCGCTACACAGATTTTTTATTAGCGACAGCCTGGGGCAGTGGTGTAGGTTTGACAGTAGCCGCCATGACTCCTTGCTTGCGGTTGTATGCTTTTTTGGGACAGCAGCTAGCTAAACCTAATATACCGGAACACGCCTTTAGGGACTGGATTTCCACCTATAGCAGCCCGGATTTTGAGATTTTAGCAAAGCGGCTGGAAAGTTTGGTCGATCGCTACGCCGAAGCGACGCCGGAAGTAGAAGCAACCTATCACTACGCCATGCTGTGCGAAAGAGACTTTTTTCAGGCAGCTTGGGAAATAGAGTAAATTAAGTTTGGGCAAAAGATATTAAGAGCGATCGCCCCTAAGCTACCCACAGCCAACTAGCAAATCTCACGGAAAAGCGCAGCAGATATATACCAAACAATCCCATCAACCCGTAACCCCAACGAGGCCTATCCGCCAATAACAAGCCAACACCTATTGACAGTGGCACAATACCGTAAGCGTAGCGCTCTACCGAGTGTAAAGCTCCCGAAGTAACCAGCAGGGCCAAAGAGCAAAAACCGAAGCAAATGATTGTAATGCTCAACCTTTTTCGTAAATACCACAACAAAAAGCCACCGCCCAAAACCATCCCAACTTTAGTAGCACCGGACAAGCTGAAACTGAACAAGTCCTTAAATATCTCCCACCAAGTAGGCTGAGGCCAGTGTTTTTGGATGTGAATAAATGCTAAAGGATCTCCCAAATTAATAGCACAATATAAAATAAATGAAAAAAACCCGATCGCGCTACCAAAACCCGCAGCATAAGCGAGGGGAGGTCTTTTTTCCATCCAAGCTGTCAGCAAAAAAGTAGGTATCAGGGCTACTCCTGGCCCTCTAGTAGCAGTCGTCAAAGCTCCCCAAAAAGCCGCCCAAATATACTCGCCCCTTTCAAAAGCTCGTAAAGCCGATGCTGTCAAGAACAAAAACAATCCTTCTGTATATATGACAGTGCAAAATAGTGAGAACGGACACCAAGCTAGCACAGCAGTTGTCCACTTTGCTGCACCAGTATCGTATCGCTCTTCCACCCAAAAGTAGACCACGGCTAAGGCACCCAGAAAGGCCAAACTATTGATGAGTACCCCTGCTACTTCCACTTGCATTCCCAGATTCGTCAACCCACGCATCAGCAAAGGAAACAGGGGATAAAAAGCCACAGAATAGTTCGGCCCGTCATCTGCATAGGTGTAGCCTAAATTAGCGATTTGGACGTACCATTTACCGTCCCAGTGCGAAAACAGTTCCCAGCCACTTTTGGGAAGGAAGCCACTGGCAAAACTTAGAGGGGCCCAATCCTCTGGCGGGAGGGAGGCTAAAGGAGCAATTATCTGCATCCCGATCGCAATTACCGATCGGCTCAGAAACCACATAGCAATTACAAAAATTAGCCCGTCCCTGCTTTTGGAGCGCGGACGGTGCCCAATTACTTCTAACCCTAAATCAGTATTTGTCATCCCTAAAACAGCGCAAGACTGTAGATTGAGAATTCAAGTATAGTCCGCTGCCAGCGAGATCGCCAAATATATACGCAAGTACAGCCGTACTGCTAATTTTAACGTCCCAGTTTATTGGGAATCCCTTCGCAGCCGCCGGGAATAGTCTCTCTCGACTTCGAGCCGCACCAAGCGCAGCAGTAATAGCGCTGCTCCTCCGACAGCCGCTTGACACCGGTGAAATCAACACGTTCAACCACAGCGCCAGTATGTTCCCCCGTTTGATAGTTGGGAAATTCGGTACGGCTGCGGGGAGATGCAGTTTGTGCCGAGCCGTAGAATAATGCGGCTGCTCTCATGTCGGCGCGAGCGAGATTGGCGTCGTACAAGACAGCGCGCGAGAGGTTGGCTTTCACTAAATCGCACTTGCTGAGATTGGCGCGGACGAGGTTGGCTTCGCTCAAATCCGTCCACCGCAAATCGGTGCCAGCCAGGTCAGCACCCGCTAACATGACATTGAGATCGATAACGCGGATACCGTGCTCTCTATCTTCAGCGTAGCCGCCGTCGCCGTCAAAGATGGGGCGGCCTAAAAGCCGATCGCGCTTCAGAGGAGTAACCAATCTAGACTGCGACAAAAACCGCAGAATTTTAGCTTTACCTTCAGCATCTACACTGCTCATAATCGCAGCCGTGCGGCCTTCTGCGATCGCCCTTTCCTGCGGCCAGTCTTCCAAAAACCCTTGTTCGTCAAGGGCTAAGTCCGAAACCCCTTGAAAATAAGCATCGATCGTTTGCTGCTGCGTAATTCGATTTTGCTGAATCGTCAAATCTTTCGAGATCACGTACTGCCGCCAAGCCACGTAAACGCCCAAAATTGCGATCAAAATTTGGCCCAAAGCGCCGATCAACTCGCCGAGAGCCCCGATGGCGTCCCAGTTGATTTGGATGTTGCGGCTTCCCGGTTCAGTATTACTACCGCTGAGCATCAGCAAGCCAACAATCCCAGCTAAAAGCCCGAAGCAGGCGACGATCAGAGTGCGCCAAGTCGGCGGAATTACCTGCGCCCAGATTTTGCCCCAACTCGGCCACATCAGCCGCAGCGATACGCCGATCGCACCGACAGCGCCAATTAAGCCCAGCCAAATGTTGTCATTGGCGAGCCCAAAAATCATCGCTGCGATCAACCCCAGCGTCAGCGCCGCCCCCGACTTCTCAGCAGTCGTTTGTTCCGGCTGCTGGGGCAGAAAAACCTTGCGAGTTGGAGGCGGTGGCACCGGTTTTTCGGGTTCAGCAGTAGCGACGATTGTCCCTGATTCTGGTGGCACAGTAGGGTTCGCACCGTTCTGACTTTCTACAGTCACGTTAGATTCAGGGCGATTGGGTTGAGAAGAGTTGTTTTCTGGTGTCATGCGTTGAGGCAAATTCTAATTTTAGCCGATCACTAAAACGATTTTAACTAACCTAGCAGTATTCTAGATAATATTACAATAGAAATCTCCACTAATTACACTCAAAAGAGGTAACGTACTATGACCCTCGTACTCCCCAATCTGCAAGAAAAACAAATGGGTCAAGTTCTTACAACAATCACCGTAACGAATCGCATCGATCAAGTCCTAGCTGAGCGGGGGTTCATTCCTGCGGGTGAAATTCGTTCATTAACTCTCGATAAAGTTTTAGTAGATACCGGAGCCACTCTGCTTGCCTTACCAGCTTTCATTATCAGCCAGTTGGGTTTAAGCCAGCTTGGAGAAACCAATGTAGAAACTGCTGCGGGAATCAGAAAAGGGCGGATTTTTCAAGATATTATGCTGGAATTTGAAGGGCGACAAGCAGTGTTTGACTGCCTGGAAATGCCCGAAGGAGTTGATGCGGTTTTGCTGGGCCTGATTCCGATGGAAAGGCTAGGCTTAGAACCAGATTTAAAAAATCCACGGCTGCGAGTATTGCCGATGAATGAAGAACAAACATATCTGATGGTTTAATATTGGAGCGGACGAAACAGCCCAAAGATGTACCATAAAATCCACTCAAAGAGGTAACATAATTATGACACTCGTACTCCCCAATCTGCAAGAAAAACAAAGGGGTCACGTTGTTACAACAATCGCCGTCACGAATTTCATCGATCTAGTTATGGCTGAACGGGGATTCATTTCTGCTGAGGAAGTTCGCTCTGTGACGATCGATAAGGTGATTGTCGATACCGGAGCGACACTGCTTTCCCTGCCAGCTCTCATTATTAGCCAAATCGGTTTAAAACAAGTAGGAGAAAGAGATGTAGAAACATCGGCTGGCATCACAACAGGTCGAATTTTTGCCGGCGCTCAAATTATTGTAGAAGGGAGAGAAGGGAGATTTGATTGTTTAGAATTGCCCGAAGGCGTTTCTGCTGTTTTGCTGGGCGTGATTCCAATGGAAGAACTAGGATTAGAACCCGATTTGAAAAATCAACGGCTGCGAGTATTGCCGATGAACAATCAGCAAACATATCTGATGGGTTAGTCGATCGGCGTTTACCGTAGCACAAACCTCTCGCCTGTGATCCCTCTCATCTCCAGTCATTGGATTTTAGATTTTAGATTTTAGATTTTGGATTGACCCCACGGATAAATTCGGGGGCTTGAGGATTTTAGATTTTAGATTTTGGATTGATTCCACGGATACATCACGTGGCGGGTACCATCAAGAAATTCTTGGTCAATTACCCGCCCTCAAAAATGTTTGTAGTGAGGACTAAACTCCTCAGAAAAAAATTGAGTAATTTATTCCTCATTCTTAAAAAAATATTGATTTTGAGAGGTTATATATTATTAACTGCGGTTTAAAAAATGCTCAAAAAACTTAGTTTTTGGGTATATGTAATAAGTTTTTTGCCCTACATCTAGCGAGCCGAATAAGCCTTGAGTAAATACAGGTCAACCGTCCCTAAAATCAAAACAATTATCCCTAAAAGCAACTCCATACTAAACCTTTGAGCATTGCCCAAAGCGACAAGAATTTGCTGTCGCACCACAAACGCCAACAGCCAGCAAATCTCCGCCTTCAGCCAAACCAAAAGGCCTCGCCCCAACAGATATTGCCGGTGAGCGTTCTCAGAAGTAATCCGTACCGGATAATTAAAAGTATGCCGATAGCGCGATACCACAGTTAAAACCGCAAAAATAATCGCAGCCACAGCCGGCACGATCCAAATCGTCACCTTGTCGCCCCAAGCATCAGCCACCCCCCCCAAGCCGAAATGAATCGGAATTCGATCGGGCAAAACCGCCCAAAACTTGACGATGAGCAAAACAGCCAGCAAAATCGCGATCGCACCTAAAAGCTCTACCGCCACTAAAACAGGGGAAAGCCCCAGAGAAATAACCGGCCGTTGGTTTGGTGCGTTTCCAGTCATGGCTACTTAACTAACAAGCGGGAAGTCCCGCACTCTAATGGTAGTCCGTTGAGTGCCGGGATGAAAGCGTACAGAACAAGTGGGTTCGATGCCCACTTGTTCGCTTTGCGATCTTTGCAGATCGGCAAAACCTTTGATATAATATTTACTATTAATAGCAATTACCAGTAAGTAAATGCTACGCAAAGTTGTCAAAGTTCGTTTATACCCTACCGATCGGCAGTCCCAGCATCTGGCACAGAGTTTTGGTTGCGCTCGTTGGTGGTGGAATTACGCGCTTAATAAGTCCATTGAAGTCTATCAAGAGACTGGCAAAGGGCTGGGACAATCTGCATTAAATGCTTTACTGCCAGCACTAAAAAAGGAATATGAATGGTTAAGTAACTGCTACAGTCAAGTGCTACAGGCGGCTACGCTTAATCTCACGACTGCCTATAAAAACTTTTTTGACAAAAGAGCTCAGTTTCCTAAGTTCAAGTCAAAAAAGCATAAGCAGTCGATTCAATACCCCCAAAATGTTCAAGTCGTTTCTGACTCTGAACTCAAGTTCCCTAAACTTGGAGTAGTCAAAGCAAAATTACATAGACCGATTGACGGAAAAATCAAAACTGTCACAGTTAGCCAAAACCCTTCGGGTAAATACTTTGCTGCAATTTTATTTGAGATTGAAGGTGAAAATCCAGAAATTTCTACCTCTGGGAAAATCGTTGGGATTGACTTAGGATTAAAACACTTTGCGATCGTTGCCGACGGCACTAAGATTTCTAAGTTTGAGAATCCTCAACATTTTGTAAAATATCAACAAAATCTCAAGCGTAAGCAGCAAAAATTAGCGCGTAAAAAGGATGGTAGTAATTCTCGCAAAAAAGCTAAAAAATCAGTGGCTAAGGTACACGAACGGGTAGCCAATAGTCGGCATGATTTTCTGCATAAACTCAGCGCAAATCTGGTCAACAAAAACCAAGTTGTCATAGTAGAAAATCTTCATGTTAAAGGCATGGTTCGTAATCATTGCTTAGCTAAAGCTATATCTGATGCTGGCTGGGGAATGTTTGTCAATTTCCTGAGCTACAAATTAGACCGCACAGGCGGTAAGTTAGTAGAAATTGATCGATGGTTCCCTAGCTCCAAAACCTGTTCAGTTTGTTTGCATCAAGTCTCGCAAATGTCTCTAGATGTGCGCGAGTGGACTTGCTCTCACTGTGGCACTCATCACGACAGAGATGGCAATGCTGCAACAAATATCAGGAATGAAGGTATCAGAATGCTAAAGACGGATGGAACGGCCGTTTCTGCTGTTGGAGGGGAGGTAAGTCCAAAGGTGGGGCGTAAGTCCAATCTGAGGCACTCCCCTACGAAGACAGAAGCCCACGCTGTATGCGATAGCATCAGCGCTGGGTAGTTCACAATTAGATTAATATTGGAAATAATAGTATTGGTTCCAATTTCCTCCCCCAACAGCTTTCGTTGGGGGTTTCCAAACATCCCGCGAGGTTCTATGACGGCTCAGGTCTTGATTGAAAAGAAAAAGTTAGAAAAACCGCCCCTAACAATACACACATTAGGCGATCGCGTCCTGCGGCAGCCAGCTAAGCGCGTCAAAAGCGTCGATGCAGAAATTCGGCAGCTAGTCCGAGAAATGCTGCAAACCATGTACAGTGCGGATGGCATCGGTTTGGCAGCCCCCCAAGTCGGAGTCCACAAACAAGTAATCGTCCTCGACTGCGACCCGGAAAACCCCGCCACACCCCCAATGGTTTTGATCAATCCCACCATCAAAAGTAGCAGCAGCGATATCTGCATCTTGCAAGAAGGGTGTTTGAGCATTCCGGGAGTTTATTTAGAAGTCAAACGCCCAGAAGTCATTGAAGTCTCCTACCGCGACGAATACGGCCGCCCACAAACCCTGATAGCAACAGATTTACTGTCGAGGGCAATTCAGCACGAAATGGATCACCTCAACGGAGTGCTGTTTGTAGACAGAGTAGAAAACAAGCTGGCACTGAATGAAGCATTAGTCAAGCAGAAATTTTCGCCAAAGGCAGTAAAATCAGTATGATGGCAGGAACTCCGAAAAGTGGTTTACTATTAGCTCTTTCGTGCATCACTGCGATCGCGGCAGTCGGCTCCATCTTTGAGCTGTCATCGGGAGAAGCTCAACTTGGCAATTTAGTCACGGGCATCATCCTCGCCCTGAGCGTACCGCTAACTGGCATATTTTTCTATGCTGCCGTTCAGGATGCCAGGGCAAATCTATAAGCAGAGTTATTAGTCATTAGTCATTAGTCAGCAGTTATTAGTAATTAGTAATTAGTAATTAGTCAGCAGCTAACAACCAATAACTGTGGAATAAAGATTGCTCAAAAATAACATCAGCTAACAGCTCGTGAGCTCATGACCAATGACTAATGACTAATGACTAATGACTCATAACTCATGACTAATGAAATCGGATTTCTGCGACAAGTGCCAGCCAAAGATGCTCTGGAAACCCCAGTATCCAAGTACCAACTTTCTGAAGAAGGGGAATGGGTCATCGGACGCGATCGCAATTGTCAAATAGCTTTAGAGTCGATCGCCCACGGCATGGTTTCCCGTCGCCACGCCCTGATCCGTCCCCTAACTCAGGGTACTTTGACGAGATGGGAAATTTGCGACCTCAACAGCGCTAACGGAACTTATATCAACGGAAAAAAGCTCTCTGGCTGCCAAACTTTAGAAACAGGCGATCGCATCAGTCTCGGTATTGACGGCCCTGAATTTATATTTGAATCTCCCGTAATCCCTTACCAAAATCAACCCGGATTAAGAGCACCACAAACGGGCAATTTTGCTGGTAGCGAAAAAGACGCTCTCACTTTAACTCAATTATTCCCGATCGCCTCCACTGGCAAACAATTAAGCCAAAAAGCTTACTTATATCCAGGTATCGCCACAGTTATTGTTGTCGTGTCGATGTTTGTCGCCGTTGGAAATTCCGCAGCATTCAACTTGCTGCTGTCAGCTTACCTCGCCGGTGCGGCTTACTACTTTATCTATCAACTATGCGGCAAACACAAGCCTTGGTGGGTATTGCTTGGTTCGGCTTTAGCTACAGTCCTGATTCTGAGCAGCCCCTTATTAATTGGATTTATATTCGTATTTAGAGAAATTTTGCCCGGTCGCCTGCCAATCGAAGGCGAAACAATCAGTTTTTTGCCTTTTTTGACCAGAATGTTTTTCGGGGCGGGTCTGATGGAAGAATTGCTGAAAGCCCTGCCCGTTTTGGGAGCCATGTTGCTGGGAAATTGGCTGAAAAATCCCTGGCGCGATCGAGTCGGCGTTTGGGAACCTTTAGACGGAATTCTGTTAGGAAGTGCCTCGGCAGTCGGGTTTACACTGTTAGAAACTCTGGGACAGTACGTTCCCAATGTCATCCAAAATGTCACCCTGCAAGCAGGGCCGGACGCCGGAC
This sequence comes from Microcoleus sp. T2B6, assembly GCF_036700475.1. Lineage (NCBI taxonomy): Bacteria > Bacillati > Cyanobacteriota > Cyanophyceae > Oscillatoriales > Microcoleaceae > Microcoleus > Microcoleus sp. T2B6. The sequence goes on from NZ_JAUBOZ010000020.1 coordinate 96,155, forward strand.
AATTAGTAGGATTGCAGTTGCTAATTCCCCGCATTTTGGGTTCCGCCGCCGGACACATGGCTTACAGCGGCTATTTGGGATATTTTATCGGTTTGAGCGCCCTCAAACCCAGGAAGCGCTGGCAAATTTTGGGCGTAGGTTATTTCAGCGCTTCGGCACTTCACGCTTTGTGGAATGCGTCGGGAGCCGCCAGCGTACTTTTGTTGGCGTTGGTGGGAGTTTTGTCCTATGCGTTTTTGGTAGCCGCGATTTTGAAAGCCAGAGCTCTGTCTCCGAATCGAGAGCAAAATTTTGCAACTCGAATATTTTCTGAAAAGTGACTTCTGACCATTGGTAACAATTTAAGCTAAGAAAGCATTTGTCAATCAGCAATTATGCTCAACATTTACTCGGATTTGGGCATAAAACTGAGATTTGGGCGGTTGAGGAATCATGCCTCCCATGATATTTATACGTACTTTCTCTCAAATCGTGAATTTTCCACTCTTAAAAAAGCAGTTTTTTGAGTAATATTACTGATTGACAAATGCAATTAAGTCTTAACTTGTTACCAATGCTTCTGACTGCTTAATTGTTAAGGTGCGATCGCACTTCAAGCTGCCATTTTTTTCTTGTGTTTTAACCAGCTTAAACCTGCCAATGCTAAAGCAGTCCCTGCAGCGGTGATTGGTTCGGGAACTGGTTCGGCTTCGGTCTTCATTAGGTCGTAGGAAACAGAGATATCTGAAGCTATCACTTTGTCAACTAGATTTACACTGCCTGGGTTTATGCCTATACTATATAGCTCCCTATACCCCGTGAAAACAGATATCCACCTATAAGAGAACTCCTCGACCGAAGCTATAGACCAAGATGCGTTACCCTGATACTTGACGTAAAAAGGTCCATATGGTTCGTCTGGAGGAATAATTATTTCTCTCGTCGCAGTGTCCTCACCGCGTGCTTGCAGTCCGCGAAAATCGCCTTGATAAAATAAAGCTGTAGCCCCTGCCAAATTGTAGTAGTTTTTGCCTTCTAGTCCCAGATAGTTAACAATGAGAGAAGGGTTGAATCTTCCCTCGGAAACTGCAACTTGTTCCAATCCTATCCCTGTAAGCGAGGAGTTATTCACCTTGAAAAAACCGTTACCTAGACTATGTGCCATATTGAAAGAGTAGGTGAGGACGGCTGCTTGTGCTTGGTCTACTCCTGCTAATGACAGCGCTGCACAACTTAAAATTGTGCTAGCGATCGCACTTCCTAATCTGAGCCTTTGTTTTTGACACATTGTTTTTTATTAAGCTTTACGTAAGTCTAGTTTATTTGAGTGAGCGATCGCCCGTAATTATCCGCATTCTTAAAGTAAATTTTTTTGAATTCCAAGATTGCGGAATGTAAATAACCGAAGTAATACGGATAAGTCATCTGTTGTATTTGTATAATTTATTACTTTCACTATTACTTTTGAACAGAAACCAGAAAAATGTTTGATCGTAATCGCCAAATATTTCGACGGGTTTGTGTTGTTGCGATGCTGCGGACGATCGTCCCAAGGCTGATACACATTTAATAGATTTTGTCAATACGCAATTTCCAGACCTTTTGTCCCAGTATTCGGCCCTTGTGTATGATTCGCTTCTGCTTAATGGCCTGATGCGATAATCGCAACTGAACTTAGAAATTCTTCACAAATAGTTTGACTGTGGTACTATCTGGATGGCTGTGAGTAGCTGAGGGAAGCCAAGGGGCTTGATTCCTGTGGTGGTGGAGGAGAATCCAGGAGTGCTAGATAGGATGTCATTGGGATACGCAAACGTTTTCGCCCAGCGAAGTCAACCCGAACCCCTCCGCATTGGGGTGATTGGGGTTGGCAATATGGGCCAGCATCACACGCGAGTTCTGAGCTTGCTAAAAGATATCGAACTCGTCGGTGTTGCAGACATAAATGTAGAGCGGGGAATAGATGTAGCAAGCAAATACCGGGTTCGCTTCTTTGAAGACTACCGAGATTTGCTCGCCCACGTAGATGCAGTTTGCGTCGCCGTTCCAACTCGCCTGCATCACCCTGTGGGGATGTCTTGTCTCCAAGCGGGTGTTCACGTTTTAATTGAAAAGCCGATCGCGGCTAGCATTGCCGAAGCCGAATCTTTGGTCAACGCGGCTGCTGAGGCCCACCGGATTTTACAAGTGGGTCACATCGAGCGCTTCAATCCAGCTTTTCAGGAACTTGGCAAAGTGCTGAAAACTGAAGAGTTACTGGCATTGGAAGCTCACCGGATGAGTCCCTATTCCCAGCGGGCTAACGACGTATCGGTAGTTTTGGATTTAATGATCCACGACATCGACTTGCTTTTGGAATTGGCAGATTCCCAAGTGGTGAAGCTGACCGCCAGCGGCAGCAGGGCCTCAGATTCAGGTTATTTAGACTACGTGACAGCGACGTTGAACTTTGCTAACGGCATTGTCGCCACCCTGACTGCCAGTAAGGTGACGCACCGCAAACTCCGTTCAATCGTGGCTCACTGCAAGAATTCTCTGACAGAGGCAGATTTTCTCAACAACGAAATCTTGATTCACCGGCAAACAACCGCCAATTACGTGACGGATTACGGTCAGGTGCTTTACCGTCAAGATGGGTTGATCGAGAAAGTTTACACCAGCAATATTGAACCGCTCCACGCAGAATTGGAGCATTTTATTAATTGCGTGCGGGGTGGAAATCAGCCTTCTGTGGGAGGAGAACAAGCTCTCAAAGCTCTGCGGCTTGCGAGTTCGATCGAGCAAATGGCTCTCGACGGTCAAGCTTGGTATCCGAAAGAGCTAGAGTCTACTTTGCAAGTTAGCTAAATCGAGACAAATCGTGTCGTTTCCGGGTGCTTTTACAGTTCGGGTTTGTTGTTCGTTGAAGACGGTAACTGTTCCCATGCAACCGGATTCGATGTCAGTCGATTTGAGATTGGACAATTCGGCGTCAGGAACCCCATAGCGAAAGCTAGGGGCTTATAGACTGTCCGGCTCTTCGAGCGGGATGGAACAAGCCAAACCTTCCCCTGGCTAAGTCCTTTGAGGACTCCGTTTTGTGAGTCATGACACCAACGAATGCGTAGCCAGTTCGTTGCCCTGTCGCTAAAAGTTAAACAGTTCTAACGGGTTAAGACAGTGCTTTTAGCCGAACAAGCTCATTAAACATTGCCGAGGCTAACATTACACGCAAGTAGAAGAGACGCAAAAATGTCTAATTTTATTTTTGTTAGAGACACTAAAGGGCGACCGCTATCACCCTGTCAACCAGGAGTAGGGCGCTCATTACTTAACGCAGGTAAAGCATCTGTTTTCAGGCGATTTCCCTTTACGATAATTTTGAACAAAGAGGTTGACGCAAGTCCTAAGCCGTTAGAACTCAAACTCGATCCAGGTTCTAAAACTACTGGTATTGCCCTCCAGCAGAGCGACAAGATAATCTTTGGAGCCGAACTACAACATCGAGGACAACAAATTAAAGAAGCATTGCTGTCTCGTCGCCAACTCAGGCGAGGAAGACGCAATCGCAAAACTCGGTATCGTCAGGCACGATTCCTCAATCGCACCCGTCCTGATGGTTGGCTAGCTCCATCCTTACAGCATCGGGTCGAAACAACACTCACATGGGTTCGCAAGTTGATTCGATTTGCACCCATTGCCAGCATTGTTCAAGAGCTAGTGCGATTCGATTTGCAACTAATGCAAAACCCTGAAATCTCAGGTGTTATGTATCAGCAAGGAGTGCGATTCGTTTCTCCGAAAATGGAAGGTTTAGCCGCCTGAAGTGTATGGAGAGCAAGGCTCTCAGTCTATTGTATTGACTGAAACTAAGAACCTTGACAACTTAATGACCATGTAGGTGAGTCCCTGCTGAGCCAAAAGCAAAGATAGCAGGTTGGAGATAAGCCATAACAAGTTGACCTCCATAATAACAAGTCCTACCGCTTAGGTGCTGAGTTGAAAGCGCTACCCAAGCCCATCAGACTAGCAATCCGACAGGTAATTCGTGCAAGGGGTAGTAAAAATGAGGGTAAGCCAGGAGTCTGCCTGATAATCCCCTCTAGCAAGAGATTATGAGCAGCGTACAGCGAAGGTGCTACTAACCATCGTTAGGTATAACCAGTGAAAACAGACTGAAGCCATGAGGCAACACTGGGAGTGACAAAAGTCCATAGGTTTAAGGGAGCTAAACGGGTACCTTGTCGTTTAGCAAGCACTTCCCACAACCTCGGTGGATAGCACCGCTCTAAAATCTCAAACAAATGGTCATTAGGAACGAAGTAACTTTTATATATCTCTCAGTGAGGTCGATACCTGAGCAGGTTGCTAACCGCATGATATGTAAAAGTGGGATTGTGAAAGAAGCTAAAGCCCTCGCGTAATAGGAGGGATACGCAGACGTTCACACATTGATTTGGAAGATAGAGTTGTGATTCAGAGTTCAAATGTCTAATACAGAGTCAATCAAGACAACTGTGGAATGGGAGATAACCGACTGGCGAAAGCTAGAGCGGACAGTCTTCAAGCTCCAAAAGCGAATCTATCAAGCCTCTCAACGTGGAGAGAATCGAACAGTCCGCAGGCTGCAAAAAACGTTGATGAAGTCGAAGTCGGCTAGAATGCTAGCCGTGCGAAGGGTGACTCAGGAAAATCAGGGCAAGAAAACGGCAGGCGTAGACGGGGTAAGTAGTCTAACCCCCAAGCAACGTATGGCACTTGCAAACCAACTGAGGCAATTAAATTACTCCTACAAAGCAAAACCAGTCCGAAGAGTTTGGATTGACAAACCTGGAAGGACAGAAAAACGCCCATTAGGAATCCCTACAATGCACGATAGGGCATCCCAAGCCTTAGTAAAAGCTGCTCTAGAGCCAGAATGGGAAGCTAAGTTTGAACCTAATAGCTACGGCTTCCGACCAGGGCGCTCATGTCATGATGCGATAGAAGCAATATATGCCAGCATCAACAAAAAACCAAAATGGGTACTTGATGCTGATATAGCTAAATGCTTCGACCGAATCAACCACGAGGCACTGCTGAAAAAACTGAATACATCCCCCACCATAAGACGCCTAATCAAGTGCTGGTTGAAAGCGGGGGTGATTGACTGGAGCGGATACGCTAACCGCAAGCAAAAGAAAGTAACCAGCCAAACACTTGAGGGAACACCACAAGGAGGCGTGATATCGCCACTACTGGCAAATATTGCCCTACACGGGTTAGAGAAGAGGCTACTCCAATACATAGAAACCATCACTCTCAGATATCCCAATGGTAAAACAATGGGTAAAAAGGATAAAAGGTCATCCCTTGGAGTAGTCAGATATGCCGATGATTTTGTGGTTTTACATGAAGATATAGCAATCGTCCAAAAGTGTCAGCAGATTACAGTAGACTGGCTAAAAGACATGAGTTTGGAATTAAAACCCGAAAAGACGCAAATCACACATACCCTGAACACAACAACAGGGTTTAATTTCCTTGGGTTTAATATCAGACAATTCGAGGTAGGAAGAAATGCGTCAAAGCGCGGTTATAAAACCATCATCACCCCATCCAAAGAGGCGCTAAAGTTGCAGACATCAAAAATAGGCATCATCATAGAAGGACATAAGAATGCTCCCAAAGCAGCCTTAATATCTAGACTAAACCCGGTCATAAGGGGGTGGTGTAACTATTACAGAGGACAGTCAAGCAAAGATACATTCCAAAAAGCTGACTTCATCACTTACAAGCAACTCAGAGGATGGGCTAGTTGCCGTCATAAACGTCATAGTGGTAAATCCTCAAAAGAATGGAAGTCAATAGATAACAGGAAGTGGGTAGGGTGCATCTCAGTTTGGCAAATACATCAAATTGAAAGTTGACCGTTGAGATAAGCACAGCGAAGAGCAAGGATAGACGAAACGTTCTCAATCTTCCATTGCGCTCCCGATATTTTCACCCTTAATCCAATGCGTTTAATTAGTGATTCAATTGTTCCCGAACCAATCGAACTTATGGATTCTTCTTTGTAGTATTGGTAATTAACTATTCGGCAGCGAT
>NZ_JAUBOZ010000250.1:0-1150 GCF_036700475.1 Microcoleus sp. T2B6
AGTAGGCATTGACTTTTTATAAATATCATCATATTATACTATGCAATATGCGTTTTAGATGCTGAACAGCTTACTACAAATCAAACCTTGTCTGAATTGCCCTTAACTCCCGTGCCCGTAACCCCAGAACCCGATCGCCCAAACCTCGATCACTGGCTACACTCCTTGGATACCTGTCCCAGTACCAACAGTTGGGCGATCGCCCGCGCGGCCCAACTCCACCACGGAGATGTAGTATTTACTAGGCGACAAACCAGCGGGCGCGGCCAACACGGGCGCACCTGGCACGCCCCAACCGGTGTCTTGACTGTTAGTTTTGTACTCGAAAACCTCAACCCCACTCTGTTGCCGGGACTCAGTTTAGCAGCGGGTTTAGCTGTGATTTACGCGATCGAAGATTTGGTTCCCGACTGTCGCGATATGCTGCGCCTGAAATGGCCAAACGATGTCTGGATCGATCGCCACAAATTAGCCGGAATTCTCTGCGAAGCCTCTTCGGGCAATGCTTTGGGTAAAACTCGCGCCGTTGTGGGAATTGGACTCAACCGCTGCGTAGATTTCGCGGCTGCGGGATTGGATGAAAGGGATCTCGGCAATGCGGTAAGCTTGCATTCTATTGCTAGTACAGTACCAGATGAACTGTGTTTGCTCGATCGACTGCGACACTATTTACTCGAACTAGCCGATATGTTTTCTACCACAGACAAGCCAGCCTCCAAGTCCGGTTTAGCGTTACTTTTGCCGGAATTGCGCCGCCGCGATGCGTTGATTGGCTGCCCGGTGGCGATCGAACTTGCGTCGGAAACCATCTGCGGAGAAGCCGCCGGCATTGACGGATGCGGCCGCTTGCTAATATGCTTGGCGGGCGATCGAATACAAGCCTTTACCTCTGGGCGAGTTCGATTAATTTAAGAGTCATTAGTCAGTAGTCATTAGTCATTAGTCAGTAGTCAGTAGTCATTAGTCATATCCTGTCGATTACCCGAAATCAGGTAGGGGCGGGTTCACCAACAATACCTGCCAATAATTGACAATCTCAAAAACCCGCCCGGCCGGGATATTATGGTCAATCGGTTAGAGAGTCGATGGTAGGGTGTCCCCCACCATCTCTCCTACAAAACCGTGCTTGCGACTTTCACCGCACACGGCT
>NZ_JAUBOZ010000021.1:0-26923 GCF_036700475.1 Microcoleus sp. T2B6
CCGTCCTTTTTGGACGGGCGGGACGCCCATCCCACAATAACAATTAAAATTGTAAGTTATTTAATTCGCGATCCTTAGTTAATCCTGGACGCATTCGCGACCCAAGAAACCTAGTTTTTTACGAGAATTCAAACGATTAATATTACGTCCGGTCGATTACCCCTAATACGGTAGGGGCTCTTTCACGACAAATATGTGCCAATAATTGACAATCTCAAAAACCCGCCCTTTTAATCGCTCGATCGGACATGATATAACACAGTATTTTTGGAAGAAAAAAACCCGGTTGCGCCGTCCCGGGCTATTAGCTATTAATCATTAGTCATTAGTCTCAAGCAATCAACTCCTGACTAATGATTAATAGTTAATCCAACTAAGCGTCGTCTTGCGGTCCAAAAACCATTTGTAAAATCATCGTCGGTTCGCCCCGCTTGTGATAGCGATCTGCCCAATTGCGAATAATTTCATCTAATTCCTCAAGAGCTTGGTCGAGCCGTTCCGGCGGAATATCCAAAGTCTCCATAATTCGCATCACCTTCGGTTGTTTTTCCGCCCAATCCTTCATCAGCCGGAAATATCTAGCCGTATCCTCAACCATAGTAAATGTCCGCTCTTCCTGCTCTGCGGGAGAGTAAGTAGCGCGGGTGAGGGCATAAAACGGCATTCCCCAAGGAGAATCAATGCGAGTTACTGTCCCAGAATAGATCAAGCGCCGCTTAATGTGTTCTGCTAGAGCTTCGCTCAAAGGCATTCGCCTTTCTGGAGACATATCTTCTTGCGATCGCCTGTGCAGAAACTCGATCAACTCCATAAACTGAAAAGAATTGATCAGTTGAGCATCAGGCGGATTCGGAGGAATCTTGCCTTCGAGATATTTTTTTTCATCTACAGTCAAATTGTTTCCCGGAATGCGAGGGCGTCCCGGCATCCAACCATACTGTTCCAGCCAGACATAAGGAAACTGAATCAAATATCTAGGTTCTTGCGAACCCAACATTTTCAGCAATTTTCCCTGAGTCAGAGCTTCCCGGACTTCTTCAACTATCACCTTCACCCGTTTAGGCTCAATGTGATGCAAATGTCCGGTCATCCGCAGGTTGTTGTCCTGCTCCATATAAGTCATATAAATGGCACACTTAGCCGCCGTTGCGGCCGCGTCTAGAAACGCCCCGTGCCTGTGCCCACTGGTTCTCATGGCGCTAAACGCCAGATATAGCATGATCTGATCCATTGCACTAGGGCTGAGGCTTTTGACCAGATCCAAAGAGTCATTTTTCATCACTATCCCCGAAATAGCCAAATTAGGAGGCATTTTGTCATCCTCCATTAAATTATTGCGAGAGCGCCGAATCAAGCATAGCCGACTGTCGCCGGAAAGCTTGCCAGCTACCCTAATATTCAGGTTAGTTAATTTCCCTGAGGTAACAGGGGCAGGGGCTTAAAGGCTATCCACACCGCATAAGTGGTTCTTATTGGTGGCCAATTTAAGTAGATTCCTGCACCCTCTGCGCTGACAGTTTACCTATATATGAGTTAGTTATCGCAAGTTTATTATAGTGCAGCGGTTGAAAATTAAACCCTACCTGTGGGGGGGAGAAGGTAAATAACTGTTGCGATGCCAAGAATTTCAGGCGACTCCGATCCCCTAATTCTTGAATAGTCATGGATGCCCAAACCCGGTTCGATCGACTAAAATAAGGCTGTTGCATAATTGCGGGAAGATTTTGATGGTTTTGTGGGATGGGATCTCGTAGCCCGTCCGCTGTATTTTCACAGCAGGCGGGACACCCCACAAGAATCCTCCTCAAATTGTACAACCCCAAAATAAGGGTGGAGCGCGAGAGATATCGTTTGAAAAACCCAGATGATCAGAGGCCTGTGGTTAGTTACTGTGTAATTGAAGCCTTTTCAATACAAAACCGCCACAGACTAGAATCTATCTCTAGGTAGATGGCGGTTTCCCGTTTATATGCTAACATTTTTCAAACAAAAAAGAATCTCCTCAGAACTGTCCACAAAAAGTGCAATTGTCGCTTAACCTGAAACACTAGAATTTTAGAAAATCCGATCGCGCGATCGAATGAACGGCCCGAAGCAACTCAGTTGTGGTCATCACTTGCGTCCAGTGTCATTAGAAATCTTGTAGCGGATGAGTGTAAACTGTAGGCTCAGTAAAATTTCTGCGTCTGCCCCTCTCAGCAGGGCGGTTGCCGCTTTGTTGAGTTTGGACTGACAACATATATTGGGCGGTGGCAGTTTCGACAATGGGGAGTGGAGATTCAAAAGCTTGAGCGGCGCTGGCACTCAAGGTAATGCCCAACAGGCTCAGTAAAGCAATTGCTGTGTAGGTTTTCATGGGTAGTATTTGTATCAGTATCTATTTAGAGATACGACATTACCCAGGCTGATCAGGATTAATTTCCCTGAAATTATCAAACTATAGAATCAGGAATCAGGAATCAGAAGGAAGAATCAGAAGGAAAAAGGAAGAAGGAATCAGGCTTAAGTTAAGCTATCTCGCATTTAAATTGTCTCCTAAAATCCTTGTATAAAAAGCGGAAAATTATCTTTCCCTCTCCCTTTCTCACCCTCTACCCCTCCCGAAGCAACAGACACTTTAGATGCGTAGCATCTGATCTATGAGAGCTGTCAGAAGTCGATGTAAAATGGAATAAATAAAATCTCTGGGTTCAGTAATAAAAAAAAAATCCTAATTGCACTACCCCGAAAGTTGCAATAATATACAAAACCGCCAAATACGAAATTCAATCTCTCGATAGATGGCGGTTTAAGGTTTATATGCTATCATCACTCACATAAAAGAAGAGCCTAATGACTGTAAACAAGAAATGCAGTGGCCTTGGAAACCTGAAAAACTAGCCTCCCAGGAAATCAGATTGAGCGCTCGACACGGGCGGCAGAAACTAACTCAATAACGGAAATCGCTTTCGTCCAATGTCATTAAAATGCTTGTAGTTGATGAGTGTAAAGATTAGGTTCACTGAACTCTCGGCGTCCGCTGCCTCTTTCTGGAGAACGATCGCCCCTTTGTTCGGTTTGGGCGGATAAAATGTATGAAGCGGTGGCAACTTCCAGCAGTCCGACGAGGGATTCAAAGGCTCGAACGACAGTGGCGCTCAAAGTAACGCCCAAAAGACTCTGTAAAGCAATTGGTGTGTAAGTTTGCATGGGGTTAGTATCCGTGTCATTGTCTATTAACTGATACGGACTCTCCCCGATCGATCAGGATAAATTTCTGTGAATTTTCGGATCTCTGCAAAAAACCCTACCTCTTCAATTCTACTGAGCCCGCCAGCAGCCAAGCACCTGCCGCATTCAGCCTACCCCATACAGTCAGAGGCTTTTCGGTTTCGCAATTGTGTAAAAATCTGTCGGTTTCCGAGTCCAAAGTCACAAGTTGCCAAGTTTGACCGGCTAAGGATGCAGGGCTTGTCAGCGTTAGTGTCCAGTCTTGTTCGCCGAGGCGACGGAAAATGCCCGAAAATTGGCTGTGGGTATTTGCTGTTTGACTGCTTTGTTTCTCTACTGACTCCTGACATTCGCCGCTGGCGGGATATGCTTGGGGTCGATCGAGATAATAGCGTTGCCAGTCGAGCCAGTCCGATCGATCCCGTGTCAAATTAAATAAAGGAATAACCGCCGCACTCGCCTCGGAATCTTGCAGCAAAGCTTCTTGCAAAACTCTCACCGGCAACTCCCGCGGCTGACATCCAGATTCCGCGCACAAAGCCGCCGCCATCCCCGCCGCCTGTCCAATATTCATTACCGTCGGTTGCAAGCGAGTTGCACCGTTGGCGATGTGAGAGACGGAAATATTTTTTTCGCAGACTAGCAAACCGTCTGTACTGGCAGGAATTAGCGCGCTGTAAGGAATGGTAAACGGAGTTCCCGTCCAGCGGCCGCCCCAGCGGATCGATTTTGGCTGCAAGGGAATGTCGCCACTGGTGTAGTGGTGATCATTGGCATAGTTGCCGATCGCAATTGTTTCACAAATACCCTCAGAATTTATCGGCAACTTCGCGACTCTGCCACCGACAATAGGCAAAATATCTTGTTCTGTGACTGTACTTATCCCTCGCAAGCGCCGACTTTCTCGGTAGTAAGGATGTAAGGCAAAGGAAGAAAGAAGGGAAGAATTTTGTTGATTGTCGATCGTTGAAATGGGGAAAATATTCTGTGCAAGGCCGTAGCGGGGGCCGAGTTGGGTTTGAATGAAACGGGCAAAACTTTGAGTGTGCCAGAGACTTTCTTGGAGGAATTCTTGTCGAGATGTTTCTGATTTAATGAGTCGATCGACTCCTTCACCATAATCATTACCTCGAATCGGCCAATTAATCATCAACAATCCACCCGGAAGCCTGCCGTAATTGAGAAATTGTTCGGGAGTGTAACCGTCCCAAGCACCGATAAATCGATCGGGATTGTCTACAGGTGGCGCGGGAATTTCTGGCCCGGCTGCACCTTTACCAAAATCCTGCATAATTGCCACCCAAGTCGGAGCTTGCACCGAATACCTCTGTGTGAGAGCATTAGAGGCAGCCGGCGCGCTGGGTTCTCCCCACTCGGCTTGGAATTCCCAACCCCAGCGGTGTCCAACCTCCGCTAAAGCCAGCAAATCTCCCAATTCCGTTGCATCCAAAGTGATTTTGGCCGAAACCGTAAAATCTGCAAACCGAACGCCAGAAATGCGAGATTCTTCCCTTAGCACATCTTGAGCAGTTTGTCCAGAAATCCAGTGCAAGTTCGGCAAACATTTAACCCAATCAGCGAAAATTTCAGCACCGGTGCGGGGATCGTAAGTAAAAAAACTTACCCAGCCCCAATCCAAACCTCCCGGCTGTCGCTGCTGGAGTTCCCGCAAAAACGCGCCCCACAAACCGGTTTGAAAAGCTGCTAATTCATTGCCATCGGGGGCCGAAACGCCAGCCGAAGTCAGCATTCCTCCCAGCCAGGGGAATTCGCTTACTAAAATAGTTTTGGCACCTCGGCGGGCTGCTTGCACGGCTGCTGCTGTGCCGCCGGTGCCGCCACCGACGACCAAAACATCTGCTTTTAAGGTTGGGGACATGGGGAATAGGATTTTAGATTTTAGATTTTAGATTTTAGATTGCAAGAGGCTCATTCATCATGTAAGGTGCGACCACAAGCACCCAGAGGATAGATGTTCGGCGTTGGCGATCGCCCATTGAATGTAAGGGTACACAGGCGGCGCACCCTACGGATTTTAAAATTACCTCTTTATCCTCTTCCCTCTACCTCTGCGTCCTCTGCGTCCTCTGCGGTTAATAAAAAAATTAGTTATTGTGAAAGTCAGATCGCATCTCAAATCAAAAAGAATCAGAAAATGGGGAACCGCCACACTAAAGTCATACGTCGCGTAATTTCCCCACTATTCACTACTAACCCAGCAATTGAAAATGGAAAAAGGTTTTATCCTCTGGTTCACCGGGCTGAGCGGTTCCGGCAAGACAACTATCACCAAAGCCCTCGAACCCGAATTGAAGGCAAGAGGTTGCAAAGTTGAAATATTAGATGGAGATGTCGTTCGCACCAACTTGTCAAAAGGTTTGGGATTTAGCCAAGAAGACAGAGATACTAATATTCGGCGGATTGGATTTGTAGCTCACCTGCTGAGCCGCAATGGAGTAGCCGTAATGACCGCAGCTATTAGCCCCTACAGAGCAATTCGCGACGAAATTAGAGCAATGGAGCCCAATTTTGTTGAAGTATATATCACAGCGCCGTTAGAAGTGTGCGAAGATCGCGATGTCAAGGGGCTATACGCTAAGGCCAGAGCAGGAGAAATTAAGGGTTTTACGGGAATTGACGATCCTTATGAAGAACCGCTTAATCCTGAGATTATTTGTTACACAGAGCGAGAAACTGTGGAAGAGAGTGTTAAAAAAGTTCTGACCAAGTTAGAACAGTTGGGTTACATTTGATGTTGGCGGGGTTGGATGAGGATAGGGGCAAAAAGCGATGGTGGTGAAAAGTTATTCGCACGGCGTGCAACTTGAGAAAAAATCTCACCCTTGTGTCCCCTTCGCAGATAGGGAGGGTGAAGAATTTCTCCCATTTCCTGCAAGGAAAGGGGCCCAGGCAGAGGTTTCCAGCAAAAGCTGCAAGCTAAGTTATTGGGCAAGCAATGCTGTCAAAAGTTTAATGATTCAAAGTTTAACAGTGTCAGTGCTGGTGGCGGTGGGTTCATCTCCTGCGGCTGCCCAGTTGATGCCTCCTCCTCCTCCTCCTCCTGCTGATGCGGGTTCTCCTGTTCCTGTACCAGTACCGGCAGTGCCGGGATTGCCGGGATTGCCGGCAAGTGAACCTTCAAGTGTACGATCGGAAGTTTACACTTTAGGCGCGGGCGATCGTATTCAAATGGACATCTTCAACGTCCCGGAATACAGCGGCCCCAACGGTCAACACCAAGTACAGGCAGACGGTTCCCTGAACTTGCCGTTAATTGGCAGCGTTGCGGTGTACGGTATGACCCTAGAACAAGCTTCTAATGTTGTTAAAGACAAATACGGCAAATACCTTAAACGTCCTTGGATTACCCTGAAACTGCTGGCGGCACGTCCTTTGCAAATTGCGATCGCGGGCGAAATCAACCGCCCAGGAGCCTATACAATATCCTCAGCAGCAGGCCCCGGAGGCACAGCAGAGCAAATGGGAACTCAAATGCCAACGATATCGCGGGCGCTGCGAATGGCCGGCGGAATTACCCAGTCAGCAGACGTGCGGCAAATCAAAATCCGCCGCCCCCAGCGCAACGCAGCGGAACAAATTATTAGTGTGGATTTGTGGGAATTATTGCAAAACGGCGATTTGCGGGCGGATATGACTTTGCGCGACGGCGATACTATATTTATTCCCACTGTAACTAGCCTCAACCGCCAAGAAGCACCGACTTTAGCAGTAGCTAACATTACCGGACAAAGCACTCAACCAATTAATATTGCTGTGGTGGGCGAAGTAACTCGCCCCGGTACTTATACTTTGGCAAAAGAGGCTCAAAGTAGGGTACAAGAGAATGAAATGGGTGAAAATTCTGGTTTGTTTGCTGCCAGCGAAACCAACGGCGGGGAAAATGTTTTGCAGCAAACTGTAACGAGGGCAATTAAAATGGCGGGCGGCATTACGCCGGTAGCTGATATCAGACAAATACAAGTTCGCCGCCTGACGCGGGCGGGTACCGAACAAATTATTAATGTGAATTTGTGGCAACTTTTGGAAGGGGGAGATGTATCCCAAGATTTAGCGCTGCAACAGGGAGATACGGTAATCGTTCCCAAAGCCGAAAACCTCGATGCAACCCAAGACGAACAAGTTGCTAATTCTAATTTTTCACCGGATACGATTAGGGTGAACATTGTAGGAGAAGTCGTGAAACCGGGAGCGATTGCGGTGCTGCCCAACACTACTTTAAATCAAGCGCTGGTAGCAGCGGGAGGTTTTAATAAAGCGCGGGCAGAAATGGATTCGGTGAATTTAATTCGCCTCAATCCTAACGGCACTGTTTCGCAGCTAAATGTTAAGGTGGATTTTTCCGCAACTGCCAATGAAGAAACTAATCCCAAACTCCAAAATAATGATGTAATTATGGTAAGGCGATCGGGTCGCGCTACGTTCTCGGATAATGTAGGCGGGACTCTCGCTCCTCTCAGCCCCCTGTTAGGAATATTTCGATTGTTCGATATTTTTCGGTGAGTTGAATAGACTGGCATTAAGACCTCAGAAACCCGCTTTCTATAAAAAATTGCGGTTTGGTAATGAAATATCTAGGAATCAACCGATTTCCTGAAACTCCGCTACCAATACAGACGTTTAAACTAATAAGTTGTAGAAATCCAATGAAACCAGGGAAACAATCACAAGTAGCACTGTTTAATCATAAAAAAGCCGCCAATCTGCAAAAAATGTCTTCGGGGCTTTATGAAGAAGATCAATTCTTAGGCAGAAACAAAACCGAGGCAGAAGAGTTAAGTTTTTGGGAAGTTTGCCGCAGTCGCTCCATCTTAGTCATCGGGGTAGCAGCGGCAGTAACTACCGGAGTTTTCGCCTGGACACTGAATCAAAAAAGCGAGTACGAAGGGCGCTTTCAATTATTAGTAGAACCAGCGGTTACGCAAAATACTTTAGCCAAAATCTACTCCGGTGAGCTGAAACTGCAACCAGCGGCCCCCGCGACGACCGAAAATGCCGGTTTTGACTACGAATCCCAAATTCAAGTTTTGCAAAGCCCGCAAGTAATGTCGCCGATTATTAAACAGTTGCAGGCTAAGTATCCTGAAATAAATTACAACTACCTCTTGAACCAAAAAGCGGATAATTTGCCGTTTTCTCAGGAAACTAGGTTGTCAATTAATCGCTTCAAAAATACCAAGATTATCGAAGTTAGATATCGGGATTATGACCCGAAAAAAATTCAGTTTGTTTTGGAAAAAGTGGCGCTAGGCTACCGCAACTACAGCGTGCAAGATACCACAACTCAAATTAGTCAGACTCTGGATTTTGTGAAATCGCAAATTCCCAACCAGCGAAAGCGCCAACAAGCTCTGCAAACAGAAATTCAAAAGTTGCGACAGCAGTACAATTTCATCGACCCGCAAATTCAAACCCAACAACTCGCGCAGCAAATCAGTGAACTTCAAACGCAAAGATTGGAAGCGCAATCGCAGCTCAATCAGCAGAGATTGCTCTATTCCAATCTGCAAAATCAGCTCGGATTAAACCAGAAGCAAGCGCTGATGGCCTCGGCTCTGAGTCAAGCTCCCCGCTATCAAGCGATGCTGACTCAATTGCAGCAATTAGAAGGGCAAATTGCGATTAACTCGGCTACGTTTACAGACGAAACTCCGCAAATGCAATTGTTGCGAGAACAGCGCAAGAACCTGATTCCTTTGTTGAAGAAAGAAGCCCAACAGGTTCTGGGAACTGATTTGGCTAAGGTAAATTCGCAAGTGCTGGCTTTTCAAGATCCGGTGCGGATTAAGTTAATCGAGCAGTTTATTGGTACTGCTAATTTAATTCAGGTGCTGGGCGTGCGGAATCAAGTTTTGGAACAAGCTGCTAAGCAGTTGAATCAATACTCTCAAGGATTACCAGTGATTTTGCGGCGCTATTCGGATTTGCAGCGCGAGTTGGATTTAACTAACAATACGCTGAATGGTTTGCTGGCAAAACAGCAAGCTTTGCAGCTTGAAGCTGTGGGTAAAAAAGAGGTGGCTTGGGAAGTTATTGCTAAGCCGGAAATTCCGCGCTACAAAAATGGCGAGTTGATGGCTGTTGCTCCGATTATGCCTTTGAATTTGGCTTTGGGGGGATTGGCTGGTTTGCTGTTTGGTATGCTGACGGCGCAGTTGGCGGAACGGTTTAAAAATAAAACGGTGTTCCAAACTCCAGAGGATGTCAAAGAGTCGATTCGCCTGCCTTTGTTGGGGGTAATTCCTGCTAGCGATAAAATTTTGAGACTTCCTCCTGCTGAGACAAGCCCGGTGGATGTGGCAATTTCGCCGATGCCGACGGATGCTTTTCAAGAAGCTTTTCGCTCGCTCAATGCGAATATTCGCTTACTAAACGTTGAAACTCCGATCAATTCTTGTGTAATTACTTCTTGTCAAGTAGGTGATGGCAAGTCTACGGTAGCAGTAAATCTGGCGCGGGCGGCGGCTGCAATGGGGCAGCAAGTGCTGTTGGTGGATGGGGATTTACGGCGCCCGCAGGTACACGAAATGCTGGGTTTACCGAATTGGCAAGGCCTGCACAATGTGATTGCTGATGATGTGGATGTGCAAAAGGTGATTTTGCGATCGCCCCGCGATGAAAATTTGTTTGTGTTAACTTCCGGCCCGGTTCCTCTCGATCCTACAAAGGTGCTTTCTTCCCGAAAAATGCAGCATTTAATGGCCGCTTTGTCAAGTCATTTTGACTTAGTTATTTACGATACTGCGCCGCTTTTAGGTTTGGCGGATGCGAATTTGTTGGCGGCTCACACTAACGGATTGATGCTGGTAGTAGGGCTGCATCAAACTCAGCGGGAGGCGCTGGTGTTGGCTTTTGAAGATTTAAAAATGGCGGGAATTCCGCTGTTGGGAATGGTGGCGAATAACGATAAAGGCAGCAGGTATTACTATCAGTCTTACGTGCAGGATTACGTCCAGGAACAGTCTGTTTGAGGGAGGGGAATCGCTAATTATCGTAGGGTGTGTCGCTGCGAGATTTTCGCTCTTTTTGAGGATTTTTGAGGGCGACGCACCTTATGCCTAATTCTTGTAAGGTGCGTCGCTGCGAGATTTTCGCTTTTTTTGAGGATTTTTGAGGGCGACGCACCCTACGGCTATACTGTTCTTGAGAATGCAAGGCGGGCGGGACAGCCGACAAGATATTTCATCCATCTTGCACCATTAATTGTGAATCAAGCTGTCAGAGGCGGGCGGGACGCCCCACAAGAACATTTAACTTTTATGGAACAGGCCGTCCAGCCTGTTAAGCGAGATTTGTGCATGATTTCAGAAAGACAAATTTTCTTAAGATTTGCGATCGAGACTCTGAACTATAATTAAAAGTAGAGAAATTTAAACAAATCGCGGCACTTGCAAATTGGCAAGACCTGAAAGAAAACGTGGCTGGTAAATTCCTATTTTGTAATACATTGATACAACTCCCTGCCTAGGCGGAAAACTAGCAGGGAGTTTTGTGTTTTTCACACAGGAGATGAAACAATGGCTATTGCTACTATCAACCCGGCAACGGGAGAAACGCTGAAAACTTTCGAGCCGATCGCGGATGAGGCAATCGAAGCTAAGCTGGAATTAGCACAGCAAGCTTTTAACAAATACCGCCACCTGCCGTTTGAGCAGAGAGCTCTGTGGATGCAGAAAGCTGCAGACATCTTGGAGCGCGATCGCGAAATTTACGCTGAAATGATGACCCTGGAAATGGGCAAAACGCTCAAATCTGCGATCGGCGAAGTGGAAAAATGCGCCTTAGTTTGTCGCTATTACGCCAAAAATGCCGCTCAATTTATGGCAGACGTACCGGCAACCACTGACGCTAGCAGCAGCTTTGTCCGCTACCAACCGCTAGGGGCTATTTTAGCCGTCATGCCGTGGAATTTCCCATTTTGGCAAGTTTTTCGGTTTGCGGCGCCGGCGCTGATGGCGGGCAATGTCGGCTTGCTCAAACACGCTTCCAACGTGCCGCAGTGCGCTTTGAAAATAGAGGAAATTTTCACGGAAGCGGGCTTTCCCGAAGGCGTTTTTCAAACTTTGTTAGTGGGCGCCGACAAAGTAGCTGATATCGTTGCGGACGATCGTATAAAAGCAGCAACTCTCACCGGTAGCGAACCAGCGGGTGAAAGTTTGGCAGCAAATGCGGGCAAAAACTTGAAAAAAGTTGTACTGGAATTAGGAGGAAGCGACCCATTTATTGTGATGCCCAGTGCCGATTTAGCAGCAGCTTTATCAACTGCTGTGACATCCCGGATGCTCAATAACGGTCAATCTTGCATCGCCGCCAAACGCTTTATTTTAGCCGAAGATATCGCAGACGAATTCATCACAGGATTTGTCGAAAAAATCGAGCAATTAAAAGTAGGCGATCCGATGTTGCCAGAAACCGATATCGGCCCTTTAGCTACTCCGGCAATCCTCAAAGACTTGGACAAGCAAGTGCAAACTTGCATCCAATCGGGAGCAAAACTTCTGACAGGCGGCCGCGCATTGTCAGAGAATGGCGGCAATTTCTACTTGCCAACTATTCTGGCAGAGATCCCCCCGGAGGCTGCTGCGCGTCAAGAAGAATTTTTCGGGCCCGTAGCTTTAGTATTCCGGGTTGCAGGCATCGATGAGGCGATCGAACTGGCAAACAGCACATCTTTTGGCTTGGGTGCGTCAGCTTGGACTACAGTAAGAGAAGAGAGCGATCGGTTTATTTCCGAACTAGAAGCAGGCGCCGTATTCATCAACGGCTTAGTAAAATCAGACCCCAGATTGCCCTTTGGCGGCATCAAACGCTCCGGTTACGGACGCGAATTGAGCATCCAAGGAATGCACGAATTTGTTAACATAAAAACAGTGTGGGTGAAATAAGCTCCCACTCTATCAACCGATCGCACAAATCTACATAAGTCTGCGTTTATCTGCGTTTACCTGCGGTTAAAAATTCCCATCTAGTATTTTGGCGATCGGTTGAAAAAGAAAGACCCAAAACCCCCATTAACCGAGGAGAAAAACGGAAATGAACACAGCTCAACTATTGGTAAAATGTTTAGAAAATGAAGGCGTCGAATACGTCTTCGGACTTCCTGGAGAAGAAAATTTAGAAGTTCTAGAAGCCCTGAGAAACTCTTCAATTAAATTTATTACTACTCGCCACGAACAAGGCGCCGCTTTCATGGCAGACGTTTACGGTCGTCTCACAGGCAAAGCCGGCGTTTGCTTGTCTACCTTGGGCCCGGGCGCAACTAACTTAATGACAGGAGTTGCTGACGCCAACTTAGACGGCGCTCCTTTAATAGCAATTACCGGACAAGTCGGCACAGACAGAATGCACATAGAATCGCACCAATATTTAGATTTGGTGGCCATGTTTGCGCCAGTTACTAAGTGGAATGCTCAAATTGTTCGCCCCAGCACGACGGCAGAAATTGTCCGCAAAGCCTTTAAAGTAGCTCAAAGTGAAAAGCCGGGAGCAGTTCACATTGACTTACCTGAAAACATCGCAGCCATGCCTGCTGAAGGACAGCCGCTCACCAAAGACAACCGCGAAAAAACTTTTGGCGCTTACCAAAGCTTGAATAAAGCCGCAGTGGCAATTTCCAAGGCAAAAAGTCCTCTGCTTTTAGTAGGAAACGGCGCGATCCGCGCTAACGCCAGCGATGCTTTGACCCAATTTGCTACTCGATTGAATATTCCTGTAGCTAATACTTTCATGGGCAAAGGGGTAATTCCTTACACTCATCCTTTGGCGCTTTGGACGACGGGCTTGCAAAAACGCGATTACATTAGCTGTGCTTTTGAAGAAACGGATTTAGTGATTGCTGTTGGCTACGATTTGATTGAATATTCCCCGAAAAAGTGGAATCCAGAAGGAAAAATTCCGATTATTCATATTGGAGCTCTGCCAGCAGAAATTGACAGCAGTTATATTCCTCTTATAGAAGTTGTGGGGGATATTTCTGATTCTCTCAATGAAATTTTGCAGCGTGCCGATCGCATGGAGAAAGTAGACCCTTTTGCTAAGCAATTGCGGGCGGATATTCGGGCTGGGTACGAACAATATGCAGCCGACGACGGTTTCCCGATCAAGCCACAAAAACTCATTTACGATTTGCGGCAAATCCTGGGCCCGGAAGATATTCTTATATCTGATGTGGGAGCTCACAAAATGTGGATCGCGCGGCACTATCATTGCGATCGCCCGAATACCTGTTTGATTTCCAACGGCTTTGCGGCGATGGGAATTGCGATTCCGGGTGCGGTAGCTGCAAAACTCGTTTATCCCGATCGCAAAGTAATAGCAGCCACCGGCGACGGCGGTTTTATGATGAATTGCCAAGAGTTAGAAACTGCTTTGCGAGTCGGTACTAATTTTGTGACGCTGATATTTAATGACGGCGGTTACGGGTTAATTGAATGGAAGCAGCAAGATTATTTTGGTCATTCCGATTTCGTCAAATTTGGCAATCCCGACTTTGTGAAATTTGCCGAAAGTATGGGTTTAAAAGGCTATCGAGTGGAATCTGCAACGGATTTTATTCCGATTCTGAAAGAAGCCCTTGCTCAAGATGTCCCTTGCGTGATTGACTGTCCGGTAGACTATCGGGAAAATGCGCGTTTCAGTCAATTATCTGGGGATATGAGTTGCAATTTGTAATAGTAGCTAGAGCTCCGGCTTCTTTAATAAGTCGGGGCTCTAATAATGGACATTCTTCGAGATAGAGTTTTGTAGCTTGTTTAAGATTGGCGATCGCTTATTCTATGGTTTCGCCTTGGTCAACTGTGCCGATTTCTGGACATTCGGCAATGTATCTATCTTCTTCTTTGTAAATGATGCCTGTGAATCTGTGAGTGTTCATAATGTTTTTGCTTCCATTTAGATAACGCTCAAGCTAGCATCCGGGCGTGAGCAATTTCTCTATCACCTATGAGACGGACTTGGGAGCTAAAGAGTGAAATAATAGCTAATGTTTTCCCCGTCAAGGTAACAAATTCTACTTCATATCCTACCCCACCTTGATGTACTAAAACAACTGTGCCAATATCGCCTTGGCTTAATTTTTTTTCGGGGATATCAATTGTTAAAACAATGCTGTCAAGTTCTTGAATCATTTTATTTTTTAATCTGGTGGATAGGCACTTACTAGCCTGGGAGTGTCGCCTCCGGTTTCAATAAACCAAACAGAACGCACAAAGGGTTTTCTGCCATCTGCTGCTAGCATTTCTCCTTCAATAACGTACCGACTGCCAAAAGGAGATTCTTCAATTTTAGCTAATTCATGGTCTGCGGCATGACGCAGCAAGGCAGTTGCCATGATTTCCCAAGCATCAACTGAAAAACCAAACCGTAAAAAAAATTTTGCTTTGCTTTTCCCGTCGCGGTGGGTGAGTGAGAGCAGATATTCGGTAATTTTCTTTTCAGGAACGACTGCTCTTTCATAATTGGGCAGTTTCAAGCACTCTCTCCAAAGCTTACTCTTGTATATTAACCAGAGTTGAGGCGATCGGTCAAGCAGGGGCGATTCCCTACGGGATAGCTGCGCCGCGCGTGCTTTTTGACAAGTTGGGTTGGGATGGGCGATCGCTAAACTTATCAGGTAATTATGGTAATCTAAAAGTTAGGTAACTAGGACTGGCAAGAATGGAGGAATGTGACAACACAATTTTTCTGTCCATATCTCGATAGCGAGGTTGAACTCACTGAAGAGCGAGAACTACATATTGTTGATACACATCCCGATTTGCTACCATCTTATCAGGAAAGAATTGCTAAAACTCTAGCTGACCCAGATGAGGTTCGATGTGATTTACGTTTCGGCAATACTTTTCTATTTTCACAGCAGTATGGTAAGGGTCGCAAGGGTAGGTATGTTGTAGTAGCTGTTGTGAATGATACAGTTCCGAGAGAGCGCTATTGGATCGTGACAGCTTACTTAACAAAAAATGTTACCCAAGGAGAGATAATATGGCAGAAAAACTAACTTTTAAATACGATGCTATTGGGGATATTTTGTACGTCAATAAATGTTCGCCTTATGCAGAGCAAGAATCGCAAGAACTAGAATATGGAATTGTGGCTCGTCTCAATCCTGACACGGAGGAAATTGAAAATCTGGAAGTTATGTTTTTCTCAAAGCGGTTGCGAGAGAGTAATGTATTTGAATTACCGATTGTGGGTGAGTTGCACTTGAGTTATAAGGTTTAGAAAAGACTGCATGAGGTCATTATTCGGCACTGTTTGCTAGAATTATTTAAGTCAGCTCTAAGGAGGCCTATGACTCAAGCTATCTCAACAAAAAATGAATATCAAATAACTGTGAGTTCTCCAGTTTGGCAAAGAGTTGAGCAAATTGCCGCCGAATTTAACTTGTCAGTTTCTGAACTATTGGAACAGATAGGCGAAGGTCAACTCAAAGTTGTTGCGGTTCCAGGTAATTCAGTAAAAGTGAGTGAGCAAGATATTGCCAATGCTTTTATTTGGTTAGCCGCCCAAACTAATGTAGCAATCAACGCCTACAAGCTACAAAAACTTATGTATTACGCTCAAGCTTGGTATTTAGGAGTTTACGGCAAGCCACTATTTGATGCAGATTTTCAAGCAGGGATTCACGGGCCGGTTATTCCTGATTTATTAGAAAAGTATCAACGACAATTTAGTGGGGAACCAATTACAGAGAAAATCGAACAACCGAAACTTCCCCAAAAAATCGGGGAATTTATCGAGGAAGTTGCTGATGCTTATTTTGAGTATGATGATGCAACTTTGGAACGAATGATTTGCAGTGAAAAACCTTGGCAGGAAGCGAGAGGAGATTTGCCGAGAGACGAATCTTGTGAGGGGATTATTTCTCACGAATCGATGAAGAAATATTATGCTGGCCGTTTCTTCTCTAAAGAATAAGCTCCGAGGCATTTAAATTGCACGACCGAATACAATTAAACTTTTGTGGGGTGGGCATCCTGCCCGCCCTAAAGATATAAGTTAAATGCACAACAGCTTATAAGGACGATTCCCTACGGGATAGCTGCGCTTCACGCACTTTGTGACAAGTTGGTATGTGAGGGCGCTCTTTTTCAGATTCAAGTATTCGGGTTAGCTGCTGCCTTCGTGATGGACTGGATAATCCCGTCAAAATCCTTACGGATTTCTGCCAATTGTTTTACCCAAGTATTATAAGCATAAATCCCTTCCTCTTGATTCTGGCGATCGGTTGCAATTTGCTTCTCAATCTCTCCGTAGAGTTTTGTTCCCACTTGTCGGAGTTGTGATATCAAATCCGGTAGCATCGGAATTAATATTACCCACTGCTTTCGAGACGGCGCCGTGCCTAATCGAGTCAACAGTTAACACTCAACCATTCAGTTTTTCGACCCGCCCGTCAACAGTCAACAGTCAACAATCATTCCGGTGGCACCGGAATTGATATCAAATCTAATCACTTCAAACCCAATAATAAGGCGATTCCGCCGATCGCACCAACTACCCCCAAAACAGCCCGAATGCTCACTTTTTCGCCCGCCAGCACGGCTAAAGGCAGGATAAATAGGGGACTGGTAGAACTGAGTGTTTGAGCGATTGCTGCGGGTGCATATTTCAGCGAAGTCTGTTGCAGGAAAATTCCTAGATAGGTTCCTAAAAAAGCTGCCAGAATTATTGCACCTAAAAGTTTTGGGGCTTTTAATTGTTTGAAACTCTCAAGGTTTGTTGGCTTAAAAAAGCACAGCATGACTGCCATACCACCGCTCAAACGCAAGGCCGCTGTCCACAAGGGATCAATATCTATTTGAGTGAAGGCGGCGCGGGATAAAATTGCTCCAGCCGCGTGGGTTGTTTGTCCTAATAAACTAATACATAATCCCTGCCAAAGATGTTTTGATGATAAGGTTGTTTCGGCTGTTCGTTCTGCAATTACCCACGCTACGCCGCAGATAGTTAAAAGAATGCCAGTACAAGCAATGGCCGATAACTTTTCTTGCAAAAATATTAAGCCCAATAAAGCTGTTAAAGGGGGAGAGAGGGTTTCTAAAAGCAGCGTTCGCCTCGCGCCTAAATATTTTAATACGATAAAGAAAGCGGTGTCTCCGATGCCAATTCCTAGGCCGCCGCTGATCAGCAGCATTGCTAAAATATTAGGATTGATTGCGGGTAAGGGTTTACCTAAAATTTGTACAGTGGCAAGGAGCATGAAAAGGGCGATCGCACCTTTGAGCAAGTTTAGCACGACTGCGGGGAGTTGCTGTCCCACTCGCTGCCAGATGGTGGAAGCTAGAGCCCAGACAAATGCAGCGCCTAAAGCGGCGATTTCACCCATAAAATCTGTTGACTGTTGACTGTTGACTGTTGACTGTTGACTGTTGACTGTTGACTGTTAACGGTTGACTGTTGACTGTTGTCATTAGTTACCAATGCCCGATTCCCGATGCCCGATTCCCGATTCCCGATGCCCGATTCCCGATTCCCGATTCCCGATTCCCGATGCCCGATGCCCGATTCCCGATGCCCGATTCCCGATTCCCGATGCCCAGTATAAATTAGGGTTCCAGACTTATCATCTGGAACCCTAGATTTATTAAGCTTTTTTAGCAGTGGGCGGGGAGAGAATCGAACTCTCATACCTTTCGGTGTCAGATTTTGAGTCTGATGCGTCTACCAATTTCGCCACCCGCCCTTTTTCGTTTCACCATCATAACACACAGATCGATTTCCTGCAAGCAAAGATTCATAATCTTTTGAACTTGCCCAACGATCGATCTCTCTGGCGCGCAATACTGGTACAGGATGGGACAACTGAGCCGTCTGAGCTTGTTTGAGCATTTCTCCCAGTTGAGTGCTGCTGAGGTCGTCGTAGGCCCGCGCCTGCGCCAAAAACGCATCGACATTCAGTTTGGAAGCTAAAGTCGGCGAACCTCCGGCCAGTTTCATCAGCACCGATGCTACCACTTTTGGGTCTTGGGTGGCGAGCAAGGCGGCGCGATCGCACGTAAATTCCGCACACCGCAACCATTCCAACATTTGCGCCTGCAAACCCTGCGCCAGCACGGCTCCCACAGGCGAAATTTGACCGGCCGCCAACACAATTAAATTAGCCAGAGTCAGGTAAACTCCGTGCTCGCACTTCAAATGCCCCAACTCGTGAGCAATTACTGCCTTAACTTCCTCGTCTGTGAGCAAATCAATCAGAGAAGTGTGCATCACCACAAAAGGCTGCTTTCCCCGCATCGCAAAGGTGTAAGCATTTGGCATCGGATGCTGGCGGACATAAAGCTGCGGCGCTTCCAAATCCAGAGTTTTGCAGGCATCCAACAGCAATTGATGCAGGTGGGGCAATTGATTTTCGCCGACTTGGACGCTGGAAGCCAGATTTTCCAGCATGAAAAACTGTTCGCCCAGTTGTCCCAGCAACTGCCGCACGATCAAATCCAGACCGGGCAGTTGTTTGAGAGTGCTGGTGGCTTCCAAGTCTAGCGGGTGGCGAAACTGGTCTGCTTTTAAACCGATGAGCGGTATGTTCGACATTGTAGTGATTATTCCTTAGTCAACAGTTAACCGTCAACAGTTAACCGTCAACAGTTAACCGTCAACAGTCAACAGTCAACGGTCAACTGACTAATTAACAGTTTAAACCCGATCGCACTGGATTGACAGGAGCCTCAGCAGTCGCCGGGTCTGTACCCTCTTTGACGCGCCGCAACTTAGCTCCCAATTTTTGCAGTTTCACCTCTAACTGCTCGTAGCCGCGGTCTAAGTGCTGCAAGCTGCTGATGGTGGTGACACCATCGGCGGCAAGTCCCGCTAACACTAACGCCGCCGAAGCCCGCAAATCTGTTGCTACTACCGGCGCACCCGACAGCCGCGACACTCCGCGCACAATCGCTACATTGCCTTTAAGGCGAATGTCCGCGCCCATGCGGTTGAGCTCTGCTACGTGGCGCAAGCGATTTTCAAACACGGTTTCTTTGATCAAGCTGTCGCCTTCGCTCAGCGTCAGCAAAGCCATAAACTGAGCTTGCATATCTGTGGGGAAACCGGGATAAGGCAGAGTTTCGATGTCTGTGGCCGAGTGAGTTTGGCCGGGAACTATCCGCAAAATGTCAGGGGCTTCTGCAATAATTTTCGCCCCAATTGTCTGCAATTTGGCAATGACTGCGGTCAGGTGGTCGGGAATTACCGGCGACAAA
This sequence comes from Microcoleus sp. T2B6, assembly GCF_036700475.1. NCBI lineage: Bacteria > Bacillati > Cyanobacteriota > Cyanophyceae > Oscillatoriales > Microcoleaceae > Microcoleus > Microcoleus sp. T2B6. Next base: position 19,422 of record NZ_JAUBOZ010000021.1, read on the forward strand.
CTGATTTCCGAGTGAGTGATGGCTCCGGCTACTAAAAATGTTCCGGCTTCAATGCGATCGGGAATAATTGAATAGTCTACCGCGTGCAGCTTGGGAACTCCCGAAATGACGATCGTATTCGTGCCAGCGCCTTGAATTTTTGCTCCCATTGCGCGGCAGAAATTCGCCAAATCTGCGACTTCCGGCTCTTGAGCCGCATTTTCAATCACGGTTTCTCCTTCAGCCAGAGTCGCCGCCATCATCAAAGTTTCAGTTGCGCCGACGCTGGGGTAGTCCAAATAAATTTTGGCTCCTTTCAGGCGGCGGTTCGGCCCTTTGACGTAAGCGTGAACCGTGCCGTGGTCGATGTGGACTTCGGCACCCAGGGCTTGCAGACCGCGAACGTGGAGTTCAACGGGTCGCGCACCGATGGCACACCCACCGGGCAAGGGCACTTTGGCAAATCCCAAACGTGCTAGCAGTGGCCCGATGATGAAGAAGCTCGCCCGCAGTTGGCTGACTAATTCGTAGGGGGCTTGAGCGTCTATGAGGTTGCTGGCGTTGATGTCTAAAACGTCGCCGTTCTGCTGTAATTTGACTCCTACAGCCGAGAGAATTTGCCCCATGCGGGCGACATCGACTAAACCGGGAACGTTGCGGAGACGGCAATCCTCTGGGCATAGCAGGGCTCCTGCCATGACGACTAAGGCCGAGTTTTTGGCGCCGCTGATTTTGATATGTCCTTTAAGGGGCTGGCGACCCCAAATTTGCAATACTTGTTGGTCGCTTTCAGGTGAAGCTGACAGGTTAGATGAGTTCTGAGCTGGTGTAATGGGTTTGCCCTCCATAATTCGCTTCGTTACTTTATACATTATTAATTTTGGTTCGATTTTACCGGAAAGTTTTTATATGTCTAGGGGTAACATTAGGAATTCCGGGAATTATATTTGCTGGGATTCAATCGGGACAAGGCTTTCAGGTTTAATCGCATAAATAATGTCGATCGAGTCTCATGAAGTTATCTGTATCAAAATTTACTTTTATTTGTAGCGGTCGCTCGGATCGCAGATGTCGTACTTTTGTCAACGATCTTTTGAAGTAAAAGCCGGCTGGGTTGTTGACGAAGGTGTAAGATATCGGTTCGATCGACAATGCTAGAAAGTTAACACATTGTCGATCGCCCCATTGCCTGTGCTAACCTGTCAGTAACTCAGGGCTAAAGCCACTGAGCTTGTAAGAGAAATCAAACAAGCTGTACTGACCAGCCTAAGCCTTAACAGGCTACGTTATTTAGGTCATGACACCCTGGGATGCGAAGCTAGTCCCCTGCCCTGTCGCTAGTAGTTAAACAGTCTTAAAGTCACTGAGACAGTGCTGCCAGCCTAACAAGCCTCTATAACAAAGGCGCGTGCTAACTTTACCCCAGAAATGGGAGATTGAGGACAACCATATCCTCACGCCTTGGGGCAACCATACCCCTCTGCCCCGCGAGGGGATTCAAGGCGATTGAAATCGCCGGGTCGTTTTCCTCTCAGGACTAAAGTCTCGGAGTTTCCCACTTACCGAGTATTTTTTGTGACAACAACCTAGAGCCAAAGCTACTCCTAGCATATGGTTCACATTAAGCGGATCGAACTGACTAACTTTAAATCTTTTGGCGGCACGACGGCCATTCCCGTGCTGCCCGGTTTTACTGTGGTTTCCGGGCCCAACGGTTCTGGGAAGTCCAACATCCTCGACGCTTTGCTGTTTTGTCTCGGACTTTCGAGTTCTAAGGGAATGCGGGCTGAACGTTTGCCGGATTTGGTGAACAGCGCCCAAAACAAACGCGGTACGATCGAAGCTAGCGTGACTGCGACTTTTGCCCTGGAAGATGTGGGAGAGGAATGGTTCGCGCGGGATGAAGATGAGGATGAAAATGCAGCCGATGAGTTATCTGTTGAAGCAGAGGAAGTCGAAGGGATAGAAACTGCCGAAACTCAAGACAACAACGGACAATCATCTGCCAATCGAAAATCCAAAATCGAAAATCGAAAATCGGAAGAGTTATCTGTTGAAGCAGAGGAAGTCGAAGCGATAGAAACTGCCGAAACTCAAGACAACAACGGCCAATCATCTCCTGTCCATCAAGAATCGCCTCTCTCTGTTGCAGAAGCCGAAGGGATAGAAATTACCGAAACTCTAGACAATAACGGCCAATCATCTGCCAATCGAAAATCCAAAATCGAAAATCCAAAATCGGATGAGTTATCTGTTGAAGATGTACAAGAGATTGAAATCGCCGCAAATCAAGACAACAACGGACAACTACTCGCTACTAATAAAAAATCCAAAATCCAAAATCCAAAATCGGATGAGTGGAGTGTAACGCGCAAACTTCGGGTAACTCGCCAAGGTACTTACACTTCAACTTATTACATTAACGGCCAACCTTGCACGCTGACACAACTTCACGAACAACTCAACCGCTTGCGAATTTATCCCGAAGGCTATAACGTCGTGCTACAAGGAGACGTTACCAGCATTATTTCGATGAATTCTAAGGAACGCCGAGAAATCATTGACGAATTGGCTGGGGTGGCTCAGTTCGATCGCAAAATCTCTTTAGCTAGGCAGAAGTTGGATGAAGTTAAGGAGGTGGAAGAACGCAGTCGAATTGTAGAAAAAGAGCTGATGTCTCAGCGCGATAGACTTGCTTCCGATCGCACAAAAGCGGAAAAATATCAAAAGCTGCGGGCGGAATTTCAAGAAAAGTCGCAATGGGAAATTGTGCTGAAATTCCGTCAATTACAGCAGCAAGAATGGAAGCTGCGAGAACAAATCGAAACGGGCGATCGCACTTCTGCATCTCTCACCGAACAACTGCAAGCAATTAGCACCCAAATTCAAGAAGCAACCGCCGAACTTGACGCGCTGAATGCCCGCGTTAAAGCGTTGGGAGAGTCGGAATTGTTGGCTTTGCAAGCGACGATTGCCACTCAGGAAGCGGAACGGCGACAACTGCAAAACCGCAAACAGGATTTGGAAACAACTGCTGGGCAAATGGCGGCTAACATAGCACAAACCGAGGAAGAAGTTCGCCAATTCCGGCAAAGTTTGGAGCAAATTGAGATTGAAATATCTTATGTTAAGTCTCAAACAGGAAGTTTGCAGGAACAGCGGGACGCAGCCCAGCAAAGTTTAGATGAAAGTCGGGAAGTTGCAAATGCGATCGCCTCGACGGCCGAAGCTTGGGTACAGCAGCAAACGGAACTGCACCGCCAAATCGAAACAATTCAACAAACTTTGGAACCGCAGCGTACAGAACAAGCTACCATTGGCGAAAGAGCCGATCGCCTGCAAAGTCAAATTCAAGAACAAAACCAATCGCTGCAAGTATTGGAACAGGAAATTGCAGCGAAAAAAGAGCAACAATCTCGCCTTGTGGAAACCAAAGGCGTGGCATCTTTGCAAGTAGAATCGCTAAATCAGATTTTAGTCGAAGCCGAACAAGAATTGCAACTGCAACAGGAAACTCAAACTCGTTTGTTGGAAGAACAGCGGGAAAGACAGCGCAAATTAGACAAACTAGAGGTGCAGTTTCAAGCAATGCAAGAAGCGACGGGAACGTTTACTGCAAAAATTGTCGCGCAAAGCGGGATTGGCGGAGTTTGTGGCTTGGTGGCTCAACTGGGTAGGGTAGAACCGCGCTATCAGTTGGCGCTGGAAATTGCGGCGGGCGGGCGCATGGGAAATATGGTGGTGGAAGATGACAGCGTGGCTGCTGCTGCGATCGAATTGTTGAAACAAAAACGGGCGGGAAGGATGACGTTTTTGCCTTTGAATAAGATTAGGGGCGGCAGGTATTCGGTGAATGAAAATTTGCGGCGCGCGGCTGGGTTTGTGGATGCGGCTGTTAATTTGATTGACTGCGATTCCCGGTATCAGGAAATTTTTGCTTACGTTTTTGGCAGTACGGTTGTGTTTAGCAACCTCAGCGATGCTCGCCGCTATTTGGGACAGTACCGGATTGTCACTTTGGACGGGGAAATTTTGGAAACTAGCGGGGCGATGACTGGGGGAAGTTCTACTAATAGATCTACTTTGCATTTTGGCACGGTTGAGGCTAGTGAGGCTGCTAGTGAAGCGCGGACGATCGCGTCTTTGCAAGAAAGGTTGGAGGAAATTGAGCGGATTTTGGAACGGTGCAAAATTGCGATCGATCGCGCGTCTATTGCAGTGAAAACTCGCAGCCAAGAATTGATGGAAGCGAAACAGAATTTGCGCGAAAATCAGTTGCGATTGGAACAGTTGGAGTCAGAAATTAAGAATTTGCAAGGGCAACAGGAACAAGTGCGATCGCAAATTGCGAAAAACACACAGGAATTAACTGATTCGCGATCGAGATTGCAGTTGCTGGAACGAGAATTGCCCGCACAGGAAACTCAATTGCAGCAGTACCGACAAACTTTGGCGCAGTTGGAAGAGTCGAACAGTCACAGCGAATGGCAGCAAATGCAATCGGGTTTGCGCGCTCTAGAAGCGCAACTCCAAGAGCGAGAATTGGCTCTGAGAAACGTCCAGCAGCGCCTTGTAGACTTGGAAAATCAATTCGGGCGCTTGGAAGAGAAAATTAAGGAAGGCAGCGAGAAATTGCAGGAATGGCAAGTGCAGCAAAACGCGGGGGCGGATGCGCTCGATCGCATAGTTTCGCAGCAGTTAGAACTCGATGGGCAAATTGCGGAAGCTAAGGCGGATTTGGGGGAAATTGAGGAAAAATTGGGCGTGCAGAAGGGAGATCGCGATCGGGCGGAATCTCAACTGCGAGAACAGCATTTAGCCAAACAGCAGTTACAATGGCAGTTGCAAAAACTCCACGAAACCCAGCAAGAACGCCGGGAACAATTGGCCGCCATCCGCACTCTATTGGAAACGCAGCGGGCGGAAATGCCCGACCCCGTGCCGTCGATTCCTGAAAATGTCGAGAAAGCCAATTTGACCGAATTGCAGCAGGAAGTAAAGGCGATCGCCAAACGCATTCAAGCTTTAGAACCAGTCAATATGCTAGCCTTGGAAGAGTACAACCGCACTCAAGAACGCCTTCAAGAATTAAGTCAAAAATTGACGACATTGGAAGGAGAACGCACTGAACTGCTGTTGAGAATCGAAAACTTTACCACACTCAGGCGACGCGCTTTTAAAGAAGCTTTCGACGCGGTTAACGAGAACTTCCAGACTATCTTTGCGGAACTTTCCGAAGGCGATGGCTATCTCCAGCTAGATGACCAGGAAGACCCCTTCAGCAGTGGCTTGAATTTGGTCGCTCACCCGAAGGGCAAACCCGTACAGCGGCTGGCTTCCATGTCTGGAGGCGAAAAGTCGTTGACGGCGCTGAGTTTTATTTTTGCGCTGCAACGCTACCGCCCGTCTACGTTCTACGCTTTTGATGAAGTGGATATGTTTCTGGATGGGGCAAATGTGGAGCGATTAGCTAGAATGATAAAACGACAGTCGGAACAAGCCCAGTTTATTGTTGTGAGTTTGCGGCGACCTATGATTCAATCGGCTGAGCGTACAATTGGTGTTACTCAAGCACGGGGAGCTTATACTCAAGTCATAGGACTGAAGTTGTAGTCCCGGAGTGTCGGTTGACGATCGTGTTGAGTGATATATGTACTTATTGACACTCCTCGACCTGAAGGTACGAGGATTCTTGGCTCACCGAGACCACTTAAACTAGATTCCTTGAAGTCTCTAGCCCAGAGGTGGGACTCTCCCCAAGAGTTAATTCGGGTATGCCCTACCCTATTTGCTTTTAGGCAAGTCCTGTTTCAGTTTGAAGCAAATTCGCTTCAAATGCTGTTTGTCTAGCTCCTCTGAATCTTTTACCTACTGCGAGGTGGAGTCTAGAAAAATGCAGTAGAACCGCTTAGATTCAATTTTCAAGGTTCAGCGCTTTGTCTTTTGACAGCTAGGTTTTTAGAGTGGTTGATTACCTTTCCACTACTACAAGCATACAGCAAAGCCGTGCTAGAAGCACGGGGGTTTTAGGCCCATTTTTATGATAAATCAGGACTAAACTTAGAATGACATCAGAACAAATCTGCCAACGCTCCGATATTCTCGGCACTCAAGTCATCACTCGCGACAGAGGTAAACGCTTGGGGGTGGTTAGTCAATTGTGGGTGGACATCGATCGGCGGGAAGTTGTGGCGATCGGTCTGCGTGATAATATATTCGCGGTCGCTGGAATGCCGAGGTTTATGTTCCTCAGCAATGTCAGCGAAATCGGCGACGTGCTGTTGGTGGAAGATGAGAGCGCGATCGAAGATGATGTTGATGTTGAAGTCTACAGCATTTTGATTAACAGCGAAGTTATTACCGAAACCGGCGAACTTTTAGGTAGGGTGCGGGGCTTTAGGTTCGATCCCGAAGACGGTAAGTTAGTTTCTATAATTATCGCTTCCCTGGGAATCCCCCAAATCCCCGACCAAGTTCTCAGCACTTACGAGTTGGGGATTGAGGAAATTGTCAGCAGTGGCCCGAATCGCTTGATTGTGTTTGAAGGTTCCGAGGAAAGGCTCAGGCAGCTTAGTGTGGGTTTGCTGGAGCGCGTTGGCTTGGGCCAAGCACCTTGGGAACGAGAAGAGGACGAGGCAGGTTATTATCCGAAACCCGTGGCTACGGGAAATCAATTGGGCCCGGGCGTGCGGATACCTGCACCGGAAATGCGGAGCCGGGTAGCTGCGCCTGCGGTGGAGGAAGTTCCTTGGGATGAGGATTTAGAGTGGAATCGGCCTGCGGTTCGCCAGCCGCCCATGCGCGCGGTGCAGGTACAGCAGCCTGAGCCAATAAGCGACGATTACGACGATTACGAAGAGGATAATTGGGGCGGTGAGGAGGATGATTACGAGGAGGAGTACGAGGAGAAGCCGCAGTACACTCGCCCTGAGATTTCTCGCCCGAAGCAGCCGGTGGTGGAGTACGAGTATGAGGATGATGTGGAGGCGGATGCTTGGGCTGACGATGAGGCGCCGAAGCCTTACCAGCCTCCTCGGGTGAATATCCCTGAGAAGACTAAGACTCCTGAGTACGAGGAAGAGCCTGGTTATTAGGAATTAATCCCTCGGTTGGGCGGGGGCGGATTTACGAGATTGTTTGTTTTAGACATAGATAATTGGTGAAATCCGCCCATACAATTGCCTGTAGGGGCGGGTTTTACAAACAATATTTGATGTTCACAAACAATTTAAATAAACCCGCCCCCACACAACCGATAATCTAGATTAACCTGATGTTCGAGATCATCCAAAAAAATGTAGATTCCGATTATTCGTTGGGCGGGGGCGGGTTTATTATATTGTTGGTCTTACGCCGATATGGTTGGTGAAACCCGCCCCTACAATTGCCTGTAGGGGGGGGTTTTACAAACAATATTTGATGTTCACAAACAATTTAGATAAACCTGCCCCCACACAACCGATAATCTAGATTAACCTGATGTTCGAGATCATCCAAAAAAATGTAGATTCCGATTATTCGTT
>NZ_JAUBOZ010000021.1:27023-52810 GCF_036700475.1 Microcoleus sp. T2B6
GGGCGGGGGCGGGTTTATTATATTGTTGGTCTTACGCCGATATGGTTGGTAAAACCCGCCCCTACGATAAATTATGAAAAAAAAATTTATTAAAACCTCTATTTTCAGATTAATAACATATCTAATTTTTCCAATTTTTTTATCCACCACTACGGCTGAAATTGTCTTGCGCGTTGCGGGATACAAACCCTGGCAAATAGAAAATGTTGATGTTGCAGTCGAACCAAAAGGTAACTTTTTTACTAAAGATTGGGAACTCGGCTACAAACATTTGCCTGGAAAATTCAAGGTGATACTTAACGGCAATTACTCATTTAATACAACTCATCTCAATAATAGTTTAAGAATCACACATCCCCTCAATACTTACAATAAATCCTCAAAAAAGCCTGAGATTTGGATATATGGCTGTTCTTTTACCTACGGTTGGTCATTGAATGACAGCGAAACTTATGCTTGGTTGTTGCAAGAGAAATTACCCAAATATGAAATAGTGAATTTTGGCGTTAACGGCTACGGCACGCTGCACTCGTTGATTCAATTCAAAGAAGCCATCAAACAAGGAAATAAGCCAAAAATTGCGGTGATTGCTTATGCGGGATTTCATGACCGTCGCAATACTTTGTTAAGGGCCAGAAGAAAGCAAATGGCTGCTTGGAATAAACTCGGTATTCTATTTCAGCCCGATGCGAGGCTGAATGGAGAAAATAATTTTACCTACAGCATGGCAAAACTTGAATATCGCGAGTTCCCGCTGATGCGGGTTTCTGCATTGAGCCATTTTTTGGAGGTTAATTACAATCAATTTGAAGAGGGATTGTATAGAAGCCGTGACCTTTCTAAGGCAATTATTCAAGAGTTTAACCGTGTGGCTGAGGCTAACAGTGTTAAGTTAGTTGTTGCGGGAATTAATGCGGGTTCTGCTAAGATGTTGGGGGAGTTAAGTCAGCAGGGAATTGCTACGGCGGATATTTCGGTTGATTTGAAAATACCGGCTAATAATAATTTACCTCATGACATTCATCCAAGTGCGATCGCGAATCGGCAATATGCAGAAAAGTTGGAGGGTTTTTTGCAAGCTACTGTTTTAAGGTAACAATCTTGGACGCGCATCCATACCAAAGAAACCGGGTTTTTACCGAAATTAAAGGCTTTGATGCAAGATTTTGGCAAAAAAACCCGGTTTCTGACTACCCGTGCGTCCAGGACTATACAATTGATTTAGGGTTGCTAGACTGATGGGATTATTTGATGTTGTTTCTTTTAAATTGCCTCGCAAGTTTCTGATTGATGGGTTTTTCTTGTTTTTAGTTGTTCTCGTCACAGTTGCAGTAACATCAATCTATGTATCCAGCGAACATACTTTTTATTGGTGGGATTACGCGGGATACAACACCGCTACAGTCAACACGGCAAATTTATTTCGAGACTCGCCAGATAAAGCATGGCGCGGAGTAATAGAATCGCTATCTAAGGAAAAAAACCTGTTAATTTCTCTGCCGTTAGTGCCGTTTATTCTCTTATTTGGCGAGTCTCGGCTGAGTTACATTCTCAGCGTATCCCTAATTTATGTGCTGCCGTTTCGCCTGTTGCTGGGGGCAATTTCTGCAAAGCTAATTCCAGTTTATTCCCGCCGGGTGTTTTGGTCAACTGTGCTGCTGAGTTTATTGATTCCGATGAGTTGGATACCGACTCTGCGGGGATATCTGGATACTGGCGGCTGTGTGTTTGTAGCCTTGGCAATTTTGGTTTATTTGCAGGATGTTAAGCTGAAATCTTGGTGGAAAATCCCGTTAATTGGGTTTTTGCTGGCGGCGGCTATTCTGTTGCGACGCCATTTTGCTTATAGTGCGATCGCATTTTTTGGTGCCGCGACTTTACAGGCTTTCATCGAGTTTATTATACTAATATACCGTAAAAAAACCGCATTGTCATCTCCCAAAGACAAGGACGTGGCAGTGTCGTTTCCCTACAGATACTTGTTTGAATCCGGCATCAAATTGGGTTTGATAGCTGTAACTAGCTTGACTATTTTAATGTTGGTAGCGGGCGATTTTACTCGCAGTGCTCTGACGGTTGACTACCGCAATTTGTATTTCGCTTGGAGTTTGCCTGTAAATGATATTTTAACTCGTTATGCGGATTTTTACGGTTTGGGAACTTGGCTGCTGGTACTGATTGGTTTTTCGGCGGGAATTATCACCCGAATCCTGGTTCCGGCGGCGACTATTTTTGTTTCGTTGTTTGGGGTTTTGTCGCTGATTGAATGGCTGTTAGTTTTGCGTTACGGCTACTTGCACTATACAATTCATCTTACACCGATCGCACTTTTAGGACTATCCACATTTTTCTGGACAACTTGGCTGACACTCAAGGGAAAAATTCGGTATTTCATGCTGGGCGCAGCGGGTTTGTACCTGGTTGTAAATGCCGCAGTCGGGTTAATTCCTCTCAAAATTGATTTGCCAAGACTGTTTGTGGGTAATTTTCCGCCGTTAGTGCGATCGGACTACGACGAAGTTGTAAAATTAGTAGAGTTTCTGCGAAAATTAGCACCCAACGAAGAACCGATTTATATTGCCGGTGCTTCTAACAATTTCAATGCTAATATACTCAGACAAGCTAACCGAAAATTAAACCCGCCGGAGGGTTGGTGGAAATTAAATACCACCGGGAGGCCACAAATTGACTCGCGCGATACTTACCCGCTACCGGAGTTGTTGCAGTCACAATATGCGGTGGTTGCTGTACCTTTTCAGCAGGTGTTATTGACTGACGAACAAGTTTTGCGATCGCACGAACAAGATGTTGTTAAAGTTGTGTACGATGCCTTTACTCAAAACTGGGAAATTGCCCGCGATTTCCAATTGCTACCGGAACAGTTTAAGCTAGAAAACGGCGTGACTGTCAGCGTTTACCGGAGGATGCGACCGACTGATACAGCAACGGCAGTTAGGACTCTGGAGGCGATGCAGCGGCAAATAGTCGATCGACCAGGCACGCAGTTAGATTGGATTAGTTTGCATCAATCAATCTACACAAGTGCCAATTATTCAGTCAGTCAAGAATCGGATAACCGATATAAAATTGTAACTCATCCAATTAAAAACAGCCAGAAACTCGATACATCTTTCCTGTATTTAGGTTCCATATCAGACAAAGTAAAAGTTACCGGCCAACTCAATTTACCTAACAAACAATGTCCGGGAGTTGCCCTGCGCTTGACTTTGTGGGACAAGCAAGGTAAATTAGTAGACTCAGCAGAGATGGCTTATAGTCAAAAAAGTGCGATCGGCTTAAATCTATTAGTTGAGGGCAAAAATCCCCTTTATCTGCTGCTTGAGGTATTGAGTAGCAGCAAACAGGATTTAACAAACCAATGCCAACTGGAGATTAATAATTTAGCTGTCAATAGGTAAATTGAACCCTCAATGCAGAACCATCAAAAATCAAACTGGTATTTTAATCTATCTCTCTATACTTTTGTCATCATCGGTTCCCTGATGGCAACTGGCTATATTTTCCCCATTGGAGGCAACTTTCCAGAATTGCCACAAATCCAATCGCTGCTAAATCCTGAACTCTACAAAAATGACTATCATGTTCAGGAAATGGTTAAATTTAATCCGAGATCCTACTATTATTATATCATTTATTTCTTAGCCAACTTAGGGTTAAGTATTCCGTTGGTGCATTTTATTTATCAATTCCTAGCCTTCGGTTCCTTTATCCTAGCTTGCTACGCAATTATCAATATCTATACTAATTCCAAACTGCCAGCAGCAGCGATGGCTTTTTTATGTATAGCCGCTTCATTTACAGATGTTGGTAACACGCTGATATTTTCCACAAAATCAGTACCCAGTACCTTCGCGATGGCCTTCGCAATCTGGGGAATTTACTTTAGTTTGCGCCAAAAATGGCTGACAGGATATTTCTTTTTTGGGCTGGGTTGTTTGCTGCAATTTTTAGTTGGCTTGTTGCCGGGATTGATGATGGTTCCCGTTTTATTTATTGAATCGGTAAAACAGCGGAAGTTTAAAACATTGATTTTGGCGATCGCACTTTTAGCAGCAATGGCAAGTATCGTTTATTTGCCAATGTTACTAACAGGTACTACCGGCACTCAAACTATTGAGAATGCTGAGTTTGTATACATTCACGCAAAAGTACGGAATCCTCACCACATCCTCCCGTCAAATTGGAATATTTGGAGTTGGTTCAACTTTATATGTTTGATCATTGGTGGCTTATTGTGCATCAAAACTGCCGATTCACTGCGCCAAGAAGACAAAGTTAACTTTTCTGTAATTATTAGTACCTCAATTTTTGGGCTGCTGCTTAATTATGTATTTGTAGAAGTTTACCCAGTGGCTTTAATTGCCAAACTCCAGTTAGCTAGAACCGTACCTTTTGCTCAAATAATCATATTTATTGCCATCAGCTTGCTAGTCGATCGACTTTACCAAGCAAAACAGCTAGCTATTGGTTTGCTGCTGTTAATTATCCTCACTTTACCTGACCGAGGTATTTTATTTTTAGCCTTATTTGTATTTTTATCAATTTGGCAAAGCAAAAAATATATAATTCCCAAACGCTACACTATTTTGCCGTGGATTTTCACAGCAGGAACATTAACTTTCAGCTTGATATATCCGCTGACTAATTCAGGAGAAATAATAGGCGATCGTATAATTAGCATACCTATCCTTTTCTCAATTATTGCCTTGCCTTTTATTTTAGAAAAAACATCCATTTCTAAACCAATCAAACAAATTCTCACCCATGCCTTAGCTTTAGCAACTACCGCCATCTTGGTTTTTGGGGTAGCAGGCATTTTACCAAAACCAATGTTAGACATATTTCAAAAAAAAGTTAATATTAATGCCGTTCCCAGCGACGACGTAAACAAATTAGGGGTGCGATTTTCACAAATTAGCAGTCAAGATGCACTGGTATTAATTCCACCTTCAGTTACCAGCTTCCAGTTTTTCTCTCAGAGAGCTATAGTAGTTAATTTCAAGAACTTTCCCCTGACAGAAAAAGGCATCAAAGAATGGCAAAATCGCATGGAAGCTGTTTTAGGAGTTCCCTTAAACCCGCAAATGATTTGGGGAGGAAATGACTTTTTCATCCGCCGCAGCAGTGCGGATTTAGTCAAAGTAGCCAAAAACTATCATGCCGATTATATCCTCACTCGCAGCGATTGGCATCCAAATATTGACGGAGAAATAGTAGATCGAGAAGGCAAATGGATACTGTTTAAAATTAGATAATACTCTTCTTCAAAACATGAGATATTTATTCAGTCTGCGAAGGCAGACTTTGTTTGTATAGAAGCGGTTTCAACCGCCGAATCAAATCTGCGGTTAAATATCAAAACCCGAATCATCAATAATTTCGCTAATTTGCTTATCCACATAATCAGCATCCACATTCCGCGCCATCAACTCAGCCAAAATCCCCAAAGAAATCAACTGCACCGACAGAATTGTACACAAAATCCCAAAAAATAACAAAGGTCGATTCCCGATCGGCCCAAAATTCATCCCCGCCAAATTCAGAAACCAAATAACTATCAAATAACTCAGCGAAACAGTTCCAACCAACCCAAAACACAATCCCAAACCTCCAAACAAATGACCCGGTTTGTGCAAATATTGCGTCGTGGCTAACACCGTCAACAAATCAATAAACCCCCGCGCATAACGTTCCCAGCCGTAATTTGATTTTCCGTGCTTGCGCGGATGATGTTCCACGACTACTTCGCCAATTTTAAACCCTAAATTGTTTGCTAAAGCCGGAATGTAGCGGTGCAATTCTCCGTACAATTTAATCGACTGCAAAACTTCCCTACGATACGCTTTAAAACCGCAATTCATATCGTGCATTTGCACCCCAGTCAGCAAACACGCAACGGCATTAAACAGCTTGGAAGGTAAAGTTTTAGAAAGCGGGTCGTTCCGCTGTTTTCGCCAACCGGAAACTAAATCAAATCCCGATTCTAAATGATGTAAGAATTTGGGAATTTCAGCGGGGTCATCCTGAAGGTCAGCATCGAGAGTAAAGATAATTATCCCTGCTGCATTGCGAAATCCTGCTGAAAGCGCGGCGGATTTGCCAAAGTTGCGGCGCATTTTAATCGCTTTAATTAGTTTGGGATGTTTGTTGGCTAAATCGGTGATTTCTTGCCAGGAATAATCGCGGCTACCGTCATCTATGAAAATGACTTCGTAACTGTCAATTGCTGTTTGGAACATGACAATTTGGATTTTGTCAAACAGCAATTTTATGGTGGCTTCTTCGTTGTGAACTGGGATTACGAAGCTGAGATGTTTTGGCATAGGGCTATTCTATTTCATTTGTGTTGTCAATGAGATTTTTTTATTAACCGCAGAGGGCGCAGAGGGCGCAGAGGAGGAGAAAGAGAGGTTTTTTAGTTTTTGTTGATAACTTGGGAGTTTCGCAAGGCTACCCAACCTTTGCGGTTTTTAAAGGAGGCATAGGCTGTCAATAATTTATCTGTTGGTGATGTTTGAATGTATCCTCTCCAAGCTGCGAATTCGTAGGAAGTGCCAAATAATTTAACTAAATCTGGGCGGGGAAATCCTGACATGGCGAAACCTCGAATGACATTTTCTTGGTTGAGAATGGCAATACATTTTACATTGTTTTCGGGGTCTCCTACCCAGCCAATTACTCTGGAGGCGGCGGGTGCAAGTTTAGTTACTGTATCAAAATAGCCGGGTACTCCGTCTTTGGGCGCTGACAGTAAATTTGGGTCTATTTTTGTGTCTAATGCTGCACAAAAATTGTGTTTTTTGATGTCTCGGTTAAATGGCACTAAGTTGTTAGTTTTTAATGCGTCGATTAAGCCGACAAAAGCGGCGGGTTTGTTGCCTACGCGGTCTTTAATTAGGGTTACGTCGGTGATGCCTAATTGCAGTGATAATGCTACTAACGGTTGATAGGTTGCTCTGCGGGCGATCGCCATTGCAGTTTCGCCTCCCACCCCGTACATTAAAATAATCGCGACTGTGGCGACTGCAAACAGCGGTGTCAGCCAACGCCCTTGAATTCTTGGTGTTGGCTGCAACTCGCGCACCCACAATACTGTCAGCACAATTGTACTCATCCAAAACAAAGCTGGGAGTGTGGCGTAGCGGGAAGCGGTGGCTTGTTCGACGCCAAATCCCGATCGACTGACAGCGGCCATTAAGGCCGTTTGCAGCGTGTAAAGTTGGATGGATAGCCAAGGCAGCCAATCCGGGCGAGCGACCTTTTTTACAAATAGCCAATAACCCACAAAACCCGTCGTTGCAATCAAACCAATTATACCAATAATTGAAGCAACAATAATATTTTCGCTAAAAATTCCGCCGAGATAAGTGGGAATATATTCGAGAGTTTTGAGCGGGTTAATTTTAGTTAAAGAAGGGTGATGAGATGGAGTTTTATAAGTTAAAAAATAAATGCCAATCACCGCAATCGAAGCAATGAAATACAAATAAGTTATTCGCCGAGGAAACCGCAGCACAACAGCAGCCGCACACAATATCGGCCACAAAGCTAAAGGAGTGCTGTAACTAATACAGCCTAAAACGCCAAAAACAATGCTGCCAATTACCCAACCATTCCGTAGGGGCGGTGCCCCCGTGCCCGCCCCCGGTGTACCCAACAAAGTCGCATAGGATTGCAAACAATATATCGAACAAATCACAAATAAATTAGCAATTATCCAGTGAACGCCACTGAATCCCCGCATCCAATTGTGAGCCGCCGCCGGAGTAAAATTAAAAATAGAAATGCAAAGGAGTAGCGAGATAAATTGCAGGGGAAAACGCCTCAAATTTAACGGCAGCAGAGCAATTAATACGTGGCACTGAATCCAAGCCAAGAACCAGGCAACTAAACACAAACCAATATTTGAACCTTGGGTGACAACTATATTCAAGCCATAAATAATTGCCGGAATCAAGACAAAATGCTCGTTCGCCCGAAATATCCAATTAAAAGGATTGGTAGAGAAACCGTCTACAGAATAAAAATTCCATGTCATCCACCAATAATCAAAATTAGACAAGTCTCCCGCTTGCGATATCAAGTACAAAATATATGACGCTGGTATTAGAATTCCGAGAATTGATGCGGCAATTAAAATATATTGTTGCTTGACTTTCATGGATTGGTAGATGGCGATATTTTTAATCGATTTGGGCTAAGTTGTACGCGCTGGGATTAAAGAAACCGGGTTTTTTACTTGATTGAGGGTTTGAACCAAGTATTTTGGTGAAAAAACCCGGTTTCTGGCTACTTTACAGATTTACTCGAATTTTTATTTCACTTCTCTTGCCAGCATTTGTCTGAGCCCTTGCCGCCAGTGGGGAGGATACGTGCCTAGAAGTGCTGATATTTTTACTGTAGAGAGGACAGAAAAAGCGGGACGTTTTGCGGGTGTCGGATATTCGGAGGTGGTGATGGGAATTACGCGCTGAACTTTGAGGGGAATGCCGAGTGTTGCGGCTTCCTCAAAAATGGCGATCGCAAAATCGTACCAACTACAAACACCGCTATTAGTGTACTGATAAGTCCCAAAACTTTCTGGCCCAAGCAGAGGAATAATTTGCGAAGTCGCCGCACTTAAATCCCCCGTCCAAGTAGGACTGCCGATCTGATCTGCTACTACTCGAATTTCTTCCCTTTCCTTTCCCAACCTCAACATGGTTTTGACAAAATTACCTTTGCCACCGTTGCCGTAAACCCAGGCTGTTCTAATAATAATATGTCGGTTTCCGGCTTGCCGAATTGCTTCTTCGCCTGCTAATTTGGACTTCCCGTAACTTCCTAGCGGGTTAGTAGAATCTGTTTCCAGATAAGGAGAACCGTGGCTGCCGTCAAATACATAATCAGTGGAAAAGTGAATCAAACTTGCTCCCAGTTTTTCGCATTCTTCTGCGAGAATTCCGGGTGCAATACCGTTGATGGCGTTTGCTAATTCCGGTTCGCTTTCTGCTTTGTCTACCGCAGTGTAAGCACCCCCATTGACGACTAAATTCGGTTGAATTTCAGCCATTGCTTGACGGATGCTTTCCGGTTGGGATAAATCGAGGCGAGTGCGATCGACCGCAATTACCTCTCCCGAAGATAATAAAATCGGCTGCAATTCTTGAGCTAGCTGTCCGCTGCCACCTGCGAGTAAAATTTTCATAATCAAAACACTTGAGCTGTTTTCAACGTTTGTCCAGCTTGGTCTTTAGCTGATAAGATGGGTTGAGCACCATCTAGCGGCCAGTCGATCGCCAAATCGGGGTCATTCCACAGGATACACCGCTCGTGTGCCGGTGCATAATAATCTGTAGTTTTATACAAAACTTCAGCAGTCTGGGAAACCACTAAAAAACCGTGAGCAAATCCCGCCGGCACCCAAAATTGCCGTTTATTTTCTGAATTCAGCAAACACCCAACCCACTTTCCAAAATTCGGCGAACTTTTTCTAATATCCACCGCTACATCAAATATTTCGCCAGCAACTACCCGCAGCAATTTGCCTTGAGGCTGCTGCAGTTGGTAGTGCAAACCGCGCAGCACATTTTTAGAGGATTTGGAATGATTGTCTTGCACAAATTCGGCCGTCACGCCTGTTTTTTCTACAAAAGCTTTGTGATTGAAACTCTCAAAAAAGAAACCGCGATCGTCTCCGAAAATTTTCGGCTCAATAATCAGAACTTCCGGTATTTCAGTAGATATAACATTCATAGTTGGCTGTATCGCGTGATAAACTCATACTCAGTCTAGGCTATTTTACTATGAAAACTGACACATATCTCAAAAAGTTGTATGCCAACCGCTTTGATTCCCGACAAATGCAAGCGAAGGTGGCACTATGGAAAGTTTTAATTGACGAATTCTTACAAGATTATGTTCCTCCCGAATCAACCGTTTTAGATATTGGCGGCGGTTACTGCGAGTTTATCAATCAAATTCGGGCTAAAAAAAAATATTTAATTGATCTTAATCCCGATTCAAAGTTATTTGCTAATGCTGATGTAAATGTGCTTAATATTGATGTCTTAAATTTGGAGACTCACACATCTTTTACCGAACAGTTCGATCGCATTTTTATCTCAAATTTTTTTGAGCACCTCCGCAACAAAGAGGAACTTGTAGAAATTATCTCTTTTTGCTTCGAGGCCCTCAAGCCTAGCGGTTCTCTGTTGGTAATTCAGCCTAATTTTAAATATTCCTACAAGGAATACTACGATTTTATCGACCATCAATTACCGATAACGCATTTATCGCTACAAGAGCTTTTACAAACTGTCGGGTTTGAAATTGACCTGATTGTACCGAGATTTTTGCCCTTTTCGACGAAAGGCAGACCGGCCTCGCCCTTGCTGTTAAAAATTTACTTAAAATTGCCTTTGTTGTGGCGTTTTTTGGGAGGGCAAATGTTTGTTAAAGCATCGAAACCCAACAAGTGAGTATCTTCCTCAATATCGACACTTGCCGTCGGAGGCTGAAAATGAGAATGTAGGGAAAGCGCTCATTTTAATAACTCATCTACTGGAATACTAAAACCCGGTAAAACAATTTGAGTGCTAACAGCTTCCCCAGCAATAAAGATGCTTCTGGTTTGTTTTGTTACTACAATAATCCATTGGTTTTCAGGATATACCAGCCAAACTTCCTCACTTCCCGATTCTAAATATTCTGTAGCTTTAGCAATTACATCTTCCGCCAAATCTGTTGGTGAAACAATTTCAGCACATAAAGGAAAACTTTGCGGCAGCACTTTGAGATTGCCAAATTGTGCTGCTAATTCCGGGGGAAGGTAGGCAACATCAGGATAGCGCCCCTGGTTGTTTGTGCGGCAGGGAACATCAGTATAAACTTTTCCTCCCTGTCGGCTGGATTCTTTGTAGTTTCTCCAATAAAAGTAAAGATTTCCTTGCACCTTGCTATGCTTGAGAGTTATGCCATTTTTCTCCAGTAATTCGCCATCAACCCACTCTTGCCGATCCGGTGGACTTTCCATCCATGCTTCTAGAGAGTAGATTTTCGATGGGGCAACAACTGTAGAAGTTATCATGTTTTTGCGTCGGGGCGGGGAACTTTTTTTCTATGATACCAGATGCGATCGACCTTTGGTGGACAAAAGGGCGATCGCACTTTGTAGATGGCACTTTTAAGTGTTATCATAAAAGTTACAAAGTATCCCGCATTTCTGGCTTTGTCCAATTAGGATGAAGCTGCCATTAAAGCATCAGCTTGAGGACAAAAATGATGACACAAACTCAATCATCCGCTGCCCTTCCCGTCAATATTCCACTAACACTAACACTCACCGTTACCCACGAACAGTTCGTTGAATTGGCGATCGCCAATCGAGAGTTACAATTAGAACGCACAGCAACAGGAGAATTAATCGTGAACCCACCAACCGGAGGCGAAACAGGATATCGGAATCTGGATATAGAAGGGCAACTCTGGCTGTGGAATCGGCGGACTAGACTCGGTAAAGCATTTAATTCTTCTACTGGTTTTCACCTGCCCAATGGAGCAGATCGCTCTCCCGATGCAGCTTGGGTGCGTCAAGAAAGGTGGGATGGGCTCACCCCAAAACAAAAAGAAAGTTTTATTCCCTTGTGTCCTGATTTTGTGGTAGAACTTCGTTCTAAAACTGACAACATGGAACCGCTGCGAGCCAAGATGAAAGAGTATATGAACAATGGCGCTCGTTTAGGTTGGTTGATAGATAGAAAAAACAGAAAGGTGGAAATTTACAGGCAAAATCAAGATGTAGAAGTGCTGGAAAATCCTGTTACTTTGTCCGGTGAAGATGTGTTGCCGGGGTTTGTCTTGGATTTGACAGAAGTTTGGGGATAAATGCTGAGTCCTGTTAAAAATGGCTATTCCTCATCTTCTAAGCTTGGAAAAATTGATATATAATGTACAAACAAATACATGGCGATTTCAAACAGAATGACCAAGCAAAAAATCTTACAGGAAGGTCGAGAATATACATTTCGTTCATACTTTGAGTTACCTTACGAAACGGATCAAATTTTAGCAGAATTTGATTACTCGCTGATCAAAACTGAGTTGTCTTTGCCGCATACCCCTAGGGAACTCGCAGAAATAGCTTTTCTCAAACAAAGAATTAAAGAAACTTTATTTTTTGTCAGTCTCAGCAGCGAAACAGCTAGAAGAGAATCATTAGTATCGCCAGTTTTGCTGGACATCATCCGGTACTGCAAATGTCAACTGCGATTTGAGTATACTCTCAACGTTAATAGCTGGTTAAAGGGAAATTTAGATTATTTCGTAAAATCCGAGCGAGAATTGCTAGTCATTGAAGCAAAGAACGACGATATGACTAGAGGATTTACCCAACTAGCTGTAGAATTGATTGCGATGTCTCACGTTGAAGAGCAAAATATCTTTTACGGTGCGGTGACAATGGGAGATGTCTGGCGATTTGGCAAGTTAGACCGAAATCAGCACACTATTTTTCAAGATATCAATTTGTTTAAAGTGCCTGACGATTTAGAGGATTTAATGAAAATAATGGTGGGAATTTTAGACGGGGATGAAATTTCGCCGTAGGGTGCGTCGGTTCTAGTCACTCAAATAGTGGCGAAATTTCCCATAGCGACGCACCCTACTATTTGCAATCTGCCATTAAAAAACTCCCTACAAAATCGAACTTAAAACCACCTCATTAGCAGCAATCCAATCATAAATATCCTGCAAAGCTGCTTCCGGCCCAATAACAGGCCGCCATCCTGTTTTCTCCATCACCCTAGAAGAATCCGTAATAAAAATCGGAATATCCCCCGCGCGTTCCTCCAAAACAGGGTTAATTGAAATCGATTTACCCGTAATCTTTTGGCACAAATCAGTTGTCTCAACTAAAGAAAGACTGTTGCTCAAACCGCCGCCCACATTAAAAACTTCGCCATCAAATTCAGGAAAATGTTCTAACTGATAATTAACTAACCTCAACAAATCTTCAACGTGCAGCAAATCCCTAACTTGCTTCCCACTGCCGCCAAAACCGATATAATTCAGCGACTTTTGAAAATAGTGAGCCGCCACCCACAAACCGCAAACTCCCTGATCTACTTTACCCATTTGCCAAGCACCGGTAATTAACCCGCAACGGTTAATAATTGCCGACACATTGTATGCTTCCCTGTATTCCTCAATCAGCAATTCCGAAGCTAATTTAGTTGCTCCGTAAAGCGAACGGTGTCCTTTTAATGGGAAGTCTTCTGATATGCCCAACTCAGATATACCGGGTAAAGTTTGCTCAGGGGCGATCGCAAATCTATTCGGCAACTCTAACAGCTTAACAGATTTGACACTGGCGATCGGATAAACCCGACTCGTAGACAAAAACAGCAAACTCGCACCCGTTTGTCTCGCCAACTCCAAAACATTCACAGTGCCCAGTAAATTCGTTTGCAAAACGTACTGAGGCGAACTAAAACCAGCCAGCACAGAAGGCTCCGCAGCACAATCTATAATGCAGTCAGCATTCAGTGCAACTGGATCTAAATCTGCCGCTGTACGAATATCCCCGTAAACAAACTGAATCCCCCAACTCTTAAGCCGCGGCAGATTCAATTCCGAGCCCCGGCGACGCAGGTTATCTAAACAAATTATTTGCCATTCCGGGTGCCGTTTCTTCAGGCCAATTGCCAAACAACTGCCGATGAAACCCGCACCACCCACAATTAAAATTCTCTCAGGCATTGACTCAACTTTCTTAGAGGATTAATTACTGCTGTTAAATTATTGAACAATGGGTGTTGAGGTATACCTCGCATTAAAACCGAATCATCTTTTTAATGAATTTTGACAACTATAGGACTGACGCACGGATGACCAGAAACCGGGTTTTTTGCGAAAATCCTTCGCTGCAATCCGCAGATTAGATAAAAAACCCGGTTTCTTTGGTCGGAAATGCGTAAGTCTTCAACTATTCTGGTTCAATGCCCAAAGCCCGCAACTGATTCGCTAATCGATTGGCCCGCTCCTGTGCTTGCAGTGCAGCTTCCTCTGGTGTAGCAACTAACTCACCATCTGGGGTAAAATAACGCAATTTCCCATCGTGAATTCCCAGATATAATTCTAGTACCTCACTCCACAATCTACCAAATTCATTGGCAATGATAGGTTGATATTCTTGACCGATTAAACGAAAACCGCTAAAATCTAAATCTTCAGGATCGAACCAAAAGTATTCGGGAGTTCTAAACCG
The DNA here is from genome assembly GCF_036700475.1 of Microcoleus sp. T2B6. Classification (NCBI taxonomy): domain Bacteria; kingdom Bacillati; phylum Cyanobacteriota; class Cyanophyceae; order Oscillatoriales; family Microcoleaceae; genus Microcoleus; species Microcoleus sp. T2B6. Next base: position 41,290 of record NZ_JAUBOZ010000021.1, read on the forward strand.
ATTCTGATATAATATCTTTTTTTCGTTGCGATCGACTCTTGCCGTAGAACTAGATAGCAATTCTATAATTAGATCGGGATATCTCCCCTCTTCTTCCCAAACTACCCAGGAACGACGCGGACGTTTTTCTGTGTTTGCGATCAGAAAAAAATCCGGACCGCGAAAATCCCGATTCCGCAATTGTTGCTGGCTGTAGTAAACCGTCAGGTTTGCTCCAATAAAAAAGTCGTGGCGCTCGCGCCATTGCCATTCCAAACAGGCAACTAATAATGCTAGTTGAATATAATGTAGGGAACTTTCCATTTCCGGTTCGTCACTTTCTAATTGACTGGCATCTGGCATCAATCTTGCCATTTCTTGGGCTGTAAAAACCATGACTCAATCCTCCCAATTTGGTATATTTTATAACCCAAACTTCCCCATCGCCTCTCTCGTCAAATTATCGCTGACTATCCTACTTTTTATCCCCTTCACCATTATAATCGGGAAACTCGATTTTGTACGCAATCCGCGAGAAGAGCGCAAAGTTGCCATGAATTTTTCCATCTCGCGAGAATATGCCAGGTAGGATGACGATTAACCGATCGCACTGATTATCTCCGATCTGCATCAAAGTATCAATAGCTGCGGTACCAAAATCATTAGTCATCATTCCTTCGCCGTCAAAACTTCCCTCCTTGAATTTGGCAATAAATCTAATTTCAATTCATTCATCTTTCTAGTCCGGTGGTAGTCGCCGCGAGAGAGATGTTTTTCCAGCCAAACGTACAAGACAATAAACAAATACCTACTGCCCATCTCTTTGATTTTCAGCTTAGAAATTCCCGCAGTCCGATTGTACCACCTCAAAGGAATTACCTTATAGGAAAAACCCCGAACAATTGCTTTTAAAGGCAGTTCCACTGTCAAATTAAAATGATGACTCAAAATCGGTTGTACGCCTTCAATTACTTCTCGGCGGTAAATTTTAAAAGCATTGGTGACATCGCTGTACCGCAAGCCGAAAATACTTTTGACAAACCAGTTTGCTAAGCGGTTAATTGCTAACTTGTGAATTGGATAATCAACCACAAAGCCGCCTTTGATAAAGCGGGAACCAAAAACGCAATCATATCCTTCTTGCAACTTGCGGTATCCTGCTACCAAATCCATCGGATCGTCGGAAGCATCCGCCATCACAATTGCCGCAGCATCTCCGTCAAATTCCGCCAATCCCCGGCGCACAGCAAATCCGAAACCGTTGGGAGGTTGATTGTTGATGTATCTCACTGTGGGAAAAGTCTCTGACAACTCCTGGCAAATATCAAGAGTTCGATCGACACTGTTGTCATTCACAATCAAAATTTCGTGCGGAATGCCTTCTAAATCGAGCGTCTGGGCGATCGCCCGCACAGTACCGTACAAACAGCCCTCCTCATTGTGGGCTGGTATAATCACAGAAATTTTCACTCCTCATCCTCCGCGCAACTGGACAAACTGGTTGTCAACAGGATTATACACCCAAGCTTTAATTTCTGTTTGGGCGATCGGCAAATTATTATGCGACAAATCAACAGCCCACCTGGCATTATTGTATAACTCAGATTTTAAACTCTCAGCAATGTCGGGACTGTCCAAATTTACATAAGCGTTAGCAAAAAAAGATTTTTTTCCCCCGACAGATAGCAGTACAATATTCGGCTGGTGCAATTTTTCTGGCCAAACCGCCCAACCCGCAGCCTTGACAGCATCATTTTGCTTAACAGTCAAGGATTTATCGGTAGTTTGAGGTTTGTCTAAATAACCGTAAACTTTCTCGGTATTAGAAATAAACTCTACATTTTTCGCGAACTTTCTCCAACCTATTTTGTCGATTATTGCAGCGCCTTCTCTCACCAGCCAAGTTTTTTTGCTCAGCACCCTCAAACAGCTTTCCGGCGAATTATTGAAAAAATCCGAGGGTTCCAGATAGTTAATTAACTGCAAACAATCTTGAGCGCCTTGTTTGTAAAGAAGTGCCGATATAGTTTGGGCGATCGCCTGTTGAGAGTTAACAATAATTGTGGCAATTAACAGCCCTGCAACTACGCGATAAATAAATTTATAATTACGTTTTAACGTTGCTTTTCTTTCTTGATAATTACCTCGGACAAACAATTGCCCTAGCTGAACCACAGCAATTAATAGCAAAATTGAATTAGTCGTATATCTAGACGATTCTAGCGCCTGAATTGCCCCAAATTCAGCCCTGCCAGCCGTAATAAACAAAGAAGATAAAACCGAAAAAAAACCTATTGACAGCCAAGGTAAAGCCTGATTTTGCAATCCTAAATCAATATTGGAATGAGTATCTTGCCGTAATCCTAAATGAATTGTGGGATGGGCATCTTGCCCGTCCAGCGTCGCAGTCTGAACCACGTTCATAACTGAGTTGGGATTGCTATAGCTTTCAGAAATATCATTCCTATCTGTCATTGCCAGTGGCGAAGGAATCGCAGGGGCTGGAGATTGCTTCGCAGGGTTCCCAATGACAAAGAAATAGAATACCAAAAATAAGAAACTTGCAAATATTAGCAATCCAACTAATGCTGAAATTCCAGGCGATCGCACAATTGGCGAACCCAGCAAACTTAAAAAGTAATCAATCACCACAAACGGCTTATTCAACAATGAAATAATACTTGCTTTCCGGCTAGGATGATAATCAATTGAGTAAACAGCACAAGTTGCCAAAAACAGCAGCATCCAGACAATAACTCTTTTTCTTTTCTGCGCCGCATTTCCTTCTAAAGCCGCCACAGCCGGAATCGCAGCCAACCAAGAAAGCAAACCTTGGGCCAGGGAAAAACTCGCAATAAAGCAGAATCCAGCCGCAATCCATATTTGAATATCGTAGGGACACGGCAGTGGCGTGTCCGTACTCTGTTTGATCTGAGGTGTTGCATCATTCTCAATAACGGGCAAGATGCCCGTTCCACAAAAATTCAATGTTCTTGTGGAACGGGCATCTTGCCCGTTCCTAAATAGCTTATTGATCGTGGTGCAACATCTCTGTTTCATCCGATTAAAAACCGCTATATTAGGCAATAATTTGTGATTTGAAACCAGCGCATAAACCGCAGCGACAAAACAAAAATTGACTAAAAACCAAGCCAATTGAAATCCCCAAAGCCAGTTTTCGTGCTGAACTAGCGAGAAAAGCAAAATACAAGTTAAAATATTAGCTAAATGCCACAAATCATCCCCAACATTCTTAACTTGCATCGAGGATAACTTGTACATAGCGAGAAAAGTTATCGCAGCCAAACCTATGCTGAGACACAACTGATAATTAATATTCCATCGGGAAGCAAAAGCCAGCACCGCAATAATTATTTTAGGGAAAACTATGCGGTGATTGCTGTGCAAATCCCAAAAATCGTTAAAAGTTACATTTCCCGCAGCTATTTTTTCAAAAAGGCTAGCTAACCTCCACTCGTCATCAACGGGAACGTTAACGCTAAAATTCGCTACCAATCCGATTAAGAAGAGGACAGGAATTAGATATAAAGTAAATAAGATGATTTTTTTCATGAAAGTGCGATCGCACTGATTGTCATCACCATTTTATATCAAACCCGGTTAAATAATTTTTATCAAGTTTGTAGTGAAGATTTCACTCCTCATAGTTTGAGCCGGGACTTGCATTCGTTACTACAAACAAGTTGAAAAACATAACACATAGAAACCCGGTTTCTTGAAGAAACCGGGTTTCCGAACAGCCTCAAAGTCTCACGTTCAATTCGGTTAACCGAATTACTTAATAGTCTTGAACGTATCCATTTTCCCAGTAAATCGGTTGATAAACATCTGCAAGACACTCCGCTTGCCAATATTGATATTAGAACTCACGGACATTCCCGACTGCAAGTTAACCTCCACTTCATTTGCCTTGCCCTTGTTCAAAACAAACTTCTGATTTTTGAGCTTTATTTTGGTTTTGAAAGCGTAGTATTTCCGCAGTTCAGTAGGAGGCTCAGCATCGCTGCTAATCTCTATCACTTCACCCTCAGCAGTACCAAACTCCAGCGCCGGGAAAGCTTCTACATTCACTTCCACAGGCACGCATTGGTATTTCGTCAAACCCAGTTTCTCTCTGTTAACTTCCTTCTCTGGACAAACGCAACTTTTACCTATTTCGCAGTCAATCTTTTCTCCGTCTAATTGCTTGCCGTGATACTGCTCCAATTTTGCCCGCTTCTGTCTCAAAGCATCCAATACCAGAGCCACATTGCTGTTTTCCAGGTAAACCACTGCTTGCAGACCGTTGTCGTCATCCAAAACTTTGAGCAGCTTTTCAGTTTGCTGCGCTTCGTAATAAGCTTCTTCGCAGCGTGCTGGGCGCGGTTCGCCCGGTTTCACCACCGTATTAATAATGGATTGGCATATCGGATCTTTCGCCATATCCAACTTAGCTTTCTCCTTCGTAGAAGGTTTCAAATCGAAGATAACGCCAGATACCGGAGCCTTCATCACTTGAGTGTCGCGGTTTTGTTGAGCCTTTTCTAGCTGAGCGTTCACCTCGGACAACTTTTTCAGGTTTTCCACTTTGAAGCGGCTTAGCTGAGAATCGCTGCTGGCAATTTGTTTCTGGTTTTCAGCAATTTTGGTATAAAGTTCTTTCGCCCAGGTATCCTTGGTGTTTTTCAACTGTTCTTGGGCGCGGGCGATGGACTCCAGAAGGCGCGCTTGCTCTCCTTGGTGACGCTGTATTTCAGCAGTAATTTTTTGGATGTCACCTTGACGCGCGTTAATTTCGCCTCGGCGCGTATTGATTTCACCGAGGCGCGTGTTAATTTCGCCCCTGCGAGAGTTGATTTCACCTTCGCGCTGCTTGATTTGATCTTGCTGTTTGAGAACGTCGCTTTGGCCTCTGAAAACATCTTGTTCTTGACGTTCTTTTTGCAGTTCAGCGATGGCTCCTTCCTCCACCAGGGGGGCGAGTCTGCCTAGAATGTTTTGATTCGACTTCAATACTTGTTGGGATTTCGCTAACTGTTCTTGGGCCAAATCTCTCTGAGCCAGGGCTGATTTTACTTGCTCTTGCGAAGAACTTAACTGCTGCTGAGCATAATTTAATTGGTTCTGGGCAAAACCCAATTGTTGCTGTGCCACTGTCATTTGATCGCCGGCGGCTTTCTCAGCATCCTGAGCTTGCTTCAGTTGTTTTTCCAACTCCTGAACTTGGCCTTGAGCTGCGGCTACGCGAGACAGAAACTCCGATCGATAATTAACATAAAGTCCTTGCTGAGCAGCATCAAAATTTCCGCTAGCTCCCCTGTTGAGGTACAGTTCGTCAATCAAAGCTTGCAGCACTTGATTTTGTGCCGTGAGGCTCTGTCTGTCCTTGATAGTTGATTCTAGGTTAGAAGGAACAGCGCCTTGAATTTTGCCGTTGACAACATCTTCGTAAAATTTATTTTCCTTTTCCAGAGCTTCTTTAGTTTTCTGAATCGATGTTAAATCGGCGCTGGGTGCAAGGGGGTTGAAAGTGAGCAGAGGCTGGTTCTTTTCCACGCGATCGCCATTTTCAACGTGAAGTCTCACCACAGCGCCCGTAGCAGGTGCTTGGATGTCTCTAGCACCATCTTTGAACTCCAATTGGCCGACAGCGGGGACAGCTTGCTCTACGCTAGCAAAATAAGCCCAAACTACAGCAGAAGTGGTCATCAGCATGATCATCCACAAAAACAAGTGCGACCAAATCGCTGGTTTTTCGAGAATGACTGGTTGCTCAGAAAGTATTAACGATTTCATAGCCATTTGTTAGTTCTCAGTTGTTAATTGTTAGCGCTAAGTTGTGAGTTGTTAGATATCAGGTATTCGATGACTCTTGTTGTTGGAAGAGGCAGTAGTAACGCCCTTTAAGAGCCATTAATTCTTTATGAGTTCCCCGCTCGACTACAGAACCTTGATCCATCATAATAATTATGTCGGCGTTTTGGATTGTCGTCAGGCGGTGAGTAATGAAAAACACCGTGCGGCCGGCAAAAGCTTCTGCTAAGTTATTGCAAACTTGGCGTTCGGAATGGTAGTCGAGGGCGCTTGTAGCTTCGTCCAAAATCAGCAGTTTCGGGTTTTGCAAAATCGTCCGGGCGATCGCCAAACGCTGTCTTTGACCCCCAGAAAGCGACGAACCCCGCTCTCCGACTATCGTATTGTAGCCAGCAGGCAAGCCCATAATAAAATCGTGAGCCACCGCTAATTTCGCAGCTCGCACAATCTCATCCGTACTCGCATCGGGATTGCTCAGAGCAATATTTTCCTGTACCGAGCAGTTAAACAGCAAAGTATCTTGCAGCACCACCCCAAGTTGGCTGCGGAGCGAGTACAGTTCCACCTTGGCAATGTCGTACCCGTCAATAAAAATCCGGCCCGACAGCGGCGGATAAAGACGCTGCAACAGCTTCATCGCCGTACTTTTACCGGAACCGCTTCCCCCCACAATTCCCACAAAACTGCCAGGGGGAAATTCCAAATTCACATTAGCCAATTGCAGTGCCCCGCTTTCTAGAAATCGGAAGGAAACCTCCTCATAGGTAACCTGCCCTTGAATTGCCGGCAGCGGGATATTGCTGCGGTCTTCCTCGCTGGTTTCCGTCGGCGTATCGACGACATCCTTAAGCATATCGATCGACATTGAGACTTCTTGGAAACTCTGCCAGACGCTCACAAAACGCAGCAGCGAACCAGTCACGTTCCCGGAAATAATTCGGAAAGCAATCAACTGACCCAACGTAATCTCATTTCCCAGTACCAAATAAGCTCCCACCCACAACTGAGCTAAGTTACCCACCTGGTTTAAAAAGCTGCTAACCGTACCGGCCGTAGTCCCCGTGATAATTGTTTTAAAACTGGCTGTAATGTATTTTGCGTAGCGGCTCGACCACTCCCAACGGGATTTCAATTCAATATTTTGAGCCTTAACAGTTTGAATCCCGCTGACTACTTCCACTAAATAAGATTGAGAGTCAGCAAAACGGTTGTTTCTTTGTTTTATCAGGCGCAGCACCAGCGGATTGATTAGAACAATCATCAGCCCCAGTATCGGTACCACTGCCAAAGATACTGCAGTTAGCTGCACACTGTAAGAGAGCATAACGGCGACGTAAACCACCGAAAATACCGCATCGAGAACCACTGTCAGAGCTGTACTCGTCATGAATTCCCGAATCTGGCCCATCATGCTGAATTTGTATACCAAATCTCCGACGCGCCGATTGTCAAAGTAATTCTGGGGCAGCCGGAGCAAGTGGTCGATTACCTCTGCACTCAATTTGACATCAATGCGGTTTGAGGTATCTATAAACAAAAAGGTACGCAAACCGTTGAGCAGTCCTTCAAACAGGGCAACACCTAATAGAAATGCCCCCAAAATATCCAAGGTGTCAATGCTGCGCTGACCTAAGACTTTATCAATAATTACTTGGCTGATTAATGGGTTGGCAAGACCAAATAACTGTACAAAAAACGAAGCCAGCAACACCTCAAAAAACACTGTCTTGTGTTCCATGAGCGCCGGCACAAACCACCAGAAGCTGAACTGCTCTTTTTGCTCAACTTGCGGAGCTTGCAGCAGCAGGACTTCTCCCTGTTCGCCCCAGATTTCTTTAAACTGAGGTATCCGCTTCCGCATCAGCCCCTGTTCGGGCGTGGCCATCACCAATTCTTGCTCGGTGATGCTGTAAATAATGGCAAAGCTATCTTGCCATTTAATCATTACGGGAGCTTTGATGCGGTTGATTGCTTCTGCTGGGACTTGCGCCAATTGAGGCGTGAGGCCGATGCTTTGGGCGATCGCCCCGCAGGCTTGGATGCTGATGGAACCGGCGGTTTTTAACTGATTTTCTAGAACTTTGCGGATGATATCTCGACGAAATTTGAGGCCGAAATACTTGCTCAACATTTGGAAGCAAGCTAGCGGGGCGTCAATCTGCCCTTTGGCGCGGAAAACTGGGTATCTCGCCGCATCCTTTGTTTGGGGGTCGGTTTTGGGTTCTGGGGGACGGTCTGGGGCGTCTATAATGCTGAGCGATTTTCCGCCGGGCGGATTCGGCCCAGGGTCTACTATATCTGGCGTGGGATTTAATGGGTCTGTTTCTTGAGGTTCTGGGGGTTCCCGGAAGCCGACCAATCGCGCGCCGAGGCGGCCTTCTACTTTTAAGGATTTGGCTGCGTTTTCCACAGAGAAGCGGCTGCCGGTGGGAAAGTCGCCCAAGACGCCGCTGCTGACGAGCCAAACTCGATCGGCATCTAGCTCTTTGGCGATGTCTTGAGTTTTTTTGTTGCCGTTTGGCACGTTGACAACTGTCGCATCTTGCCAAGCTTGCAGGGTGAGTTCCTTGAGATTGGAAGTGCCGTCGGCTTGGCGCTGCAATTCCAGGCTCAACAGTTCAAATACTTCGCTCAAGGAACAGTGTTCGCGAAAGGCTTCTCCAAATGTCGGCTGTTTTTCCAGTACGCTCAGGAACTCTTCGGCAGGCAGGACGATCGCGATCACATCTGTAGAGGCGATCGCGGTTTCGCAGGGAACTCCCCTGAGCAATCCAGCCCAGCCGAGAATTTCCTTCGACTGCACCAAGCGTAAACTTACGTGGCGCTGCGAGCGCTGGTCAAACCCCAGCAGCCGGGCCTGGCCTTGATAGATAATTGCCACCTGAGTCGGCATTTTTTCCCGTTCAAACAGGGGTTGCCCCGTCCGGTAGCCAAGGAGTTGGCATTTAGCCACCAAGGCTGTCAGAGCCGTCTCTGACAGTCGGTCAAAGGGAGGTGTTTGAGCTAGGAAATCCTGAATTTGGGAGAGGGAAACAGCGGAAGAAGTCATCCAATTTTAGATTTTAGATTTTAGATTTTAGATTGAATCCACAGATGAATCCAGGGGGTTTTTGTCAGGATGCTACGCTTTTTCAAGTCTCCACGGATAAATCCGGGGGCCCCTGACCAACTTGCTTGATTGTCATGATATGGAAGACAGGGAGGAGAGGGGCTGTAGCGGGCCTATTTGCGCTATCTGTTCGGCGAGCCAGCTTTCAAATAGTTCGTTAATCAAGTGCAGCCGCATCGATTCATCGAGCTGGGCCGGCATGAACTTTTCTAGTCGAATAATTACCATCCATTCTGCCAGAGGACGCGGCGTCCAGAGTTGATTTGGCTGGCTGACGGACAAAAGTTTGCTGATTGCCGGGTGGGGCTGGGAGAGGGGTACTGGGCCCAACAAGCCGCCTGACTTGGACTCGGGCCCTTCGGAATAGTCGCGGGCCACTTCAGCAAAGGTTTGTTCGCCTTCGAGGATGCGAAAGTAAAGTTCGTTTGCCAGCGATGGATTTTTGGTGCGTACCAGGGAATAGACTACGTGGTCTAGGCTGGCTTTGCGGGTTAAAAAATAATTATCTACTTTAGGTCTCCAAGTGGCTTGCTTAAATTTTTCGATCAGCAAGGGCCTAACGGCCATCTCTTGAAGTTCTTCTTCCGTCATATTTTGGCCGCGCAGCCAAGCTTCTTTGGCTTCCGGGGCTGTCAGTTGGTGTTGTGCCAGAAAGTTCTCCACGGCGGATTGGCGTTCTTCGTCGCTGCAACTAAAGGATGCGATCGCTTGGTCTACTATTACACCGCGCAAGAATTGCGGCATCAACTGGTACCGCTTCAGGAGCGATGGCATATCCTGAGCTTGCAGTAATTTATCGCCTATTTGAAAAAGTCCTGTCATTTTTTTATCTCCAACTGACTTGCGCTTCCCCTTTTAATTTAGCTGTGGCAGGAAAAGAGCGACAACCACTAACCCCTCGATTCCCCGATGATAGCAGACCGTCCGTGGGCTAGCGCTATTGCTGTCTATTTCTTGACGCTCTGCCTAGCGAGGGGTTCCCCACGGGTCTCACAATGGTAGGGGGATGCGAGAGTGGGAGAGTGGGAAAATCTTTACTTCTGCCATCTTCCTTCTTCCCTCAACATCCATCCGTTAAATCCCGTACACTGCTTAGTTGCTGAACTTCCTTCTTCCTTCACTCTCGGAATAGTCTTTCAAAGAGTGTTTCGAGTTGGGTCGAGCAAGCGCGACTGTCGAGATATTTGGGGTTTGCCGCCATTTTTTGCTGGATTCGATCGCGGTAGTGCCGACGCAGTTCTGGGTTGGTTCCCAGTGCTGTGCTCAGCTCTAAATAAGACTTCTCGCTGTTTGCTACCAGTTCCGGAAGTAGTAGTTCTTCGATCACTGCGGCTGATTGTCGCGATCGAGTTGTTTGCCCTTTTCTTACCACTACAGGCAACCCGGCCAACAGGGGTTCTGCTAAGGAGCAGGCACTGCTGTATGGATAGGAGTCTAAATATATATCAGCCAATTCCAGACATTTTATGCAATCTGCGCGAGATGGCAGCGCCTTAATCACAACTAAACGCTTTTTGTCAATCCCAAATTCGGCAAAGAGCGATCGAATTTGGTTGTAAAAAGGCACCGTCGGATAGTTTTCATTGCGCGAACGAAAGGGATACAAAACTAAAATAGAATTTGGTACGGCCGCAATAATTTTTGCCCAAGTTTCTCTCAATTCTGGGATAATTGTAAAAGCTTGAGCGCCGGACATGAACACTACAGATTCGTCGGTGGCTCCCCAACTCCTGCGAGTCGGTTCAACTCTGCCAGGTGCTGATCCTACAGTATAGCTTAAACAAACTCCCGAACCTTCTAAACTAATTAATTTTTCGCGATACTCTGCTGCTGCACCTGGGGGCAATGTCAAATCTCCGGCAATGAAATAATCAATATTTCGGGCGCCTGTGGTTGCGGGGGTTGATGCACCCGTAGCTATTTGCACCCGCGCTAGTCGGTGCAGGCACAGCAGCGCGCTTGGTTGAGAAGTGTCGGTAGTATTGGTGCAGATTAGCAGAATATCTAAATCGTGCGATCGCATTTCTCGGACTTGATTGGGCAAAGCTTCTGACAGTTGCACCAGTTTGTCGGCGCAATTTTCGCAATATTTCCCCAGTCGCTCGTCTTGTACCTGGAAATAGTACACGATAATTTCAAATTTGCTTCTGTCTAAATATTCAAAACTCGCAATTGCTGCACGAGTCTCGGATTCCTCACTAATTTTCTCAAGCAAAAACCCCACTCTGATTTTAGTTCTTTCAGGTTCTCTCTGAGGAAAATTCCATTCTATTTGACTGCCGATATTTTTCCAATGAAATTCCAGAATATCAGCTCGCTGACTCAATATATTGAGCAGATTGAACTCGCTCAAATACAAAGCTTGGAATCTAACATTTTTCGCAATAAAAGCCGCCAAATAACGCCAAACTTCTGAATCGGGAAAACTGGCGATATTAGCAGCGACGTAATTGATTAACTGCTGGAAATATTCAGAGTACCTTTCAACTTCCGACTTGGGTTTAAACTGATATCTTGCACCCTTCTCAATTACTTGGTTAGGAACAGGCAAGATGCCTGTTCCACAAGATAATTCATCTGTTGTGGAACTAACAGGCAAGATGCCTGTTCCACCAGATA
>NZ_JAUBOZ010000021.1:52910-101135 GCF_036700475.1 Microcoleus sp. T2B6
TTCCACAAGATAATTCATCTGTTGTGGAACTAACAGGCAAGATGCCTGTTCCACCAGATAATTCATCTTGTGTGGAAGCAACAGGCAAGATGCCTGTTCCACCAGAAAATTCATCTCTTGTGGAACGGGCATCTTGCCCGTTCTTGACAATGCCACATCTCCTTTGAAAATAATTCGGCGACTGAAATAGGAATTTCAGAAAGTCGTCAAAAAACCACTGGGGAATCGCTGCATTGTTATACTCAAGCGGCAACTGATAAGCGTCGCTGTACAGCATCACTGCGAGGAGATATTGCATCTTCTCGGCAATTTCCCCTCCTTCAGCAAGTTTCGAGGATAACTCCTGGACAAAACTTTGTTCTTCGTCAGTTAAAGTTTCATGTTTGAGACCGCTATGTAGTAGCAATTTATGAGCTTTCCCCATGTCTTTCGAGTAAGCAGTTTCTAATTTTTCCGCTGGCAAATTCAGCCAATATTCAGCTAGCTGTTGGCGGTAGGGGCGCAGCGCGAGAAGAGGCTGTTTTGAGGGGAATTTCTTGTATTGATCAAGCATTGCTGACAATTCCGATAAACTCGGCTGGGTTCTCAATGCCAGCTTTTGGCGGATTTGCTGTTTGATTTGTTGATTCAGGAAACTGTAATCAGGACTATTGAGTAGTTTTTTGTAAAATCTTACTACATCCTTATGATTTTCCCCAGCCGCGAAGTTTTTCCAAGTTTGTTGTTCGGGATGAATCCGCAGTGAGGACAGTTTTTCGTCTACAAATCCGATGTGATAGTTCCCCATGATTCGCCACCACATATCTAAGTCTACATACTGAGATAATCCCGAATCAAATAATCCTATTTCTTCAAAGACTCGCGCGGCAATTAAGACGGTACTCGGTTCGCCAATTTTGTTTATCGGGTTGGTCAAGCAGTTAGTATCTGCCAGTAATTCTTTTCCGGGCTGAATAGATTTTAAATTCGACCAACTTTTATGCAAATCTTTAATTGATTGGGAAGCTCTCCGCAAAATTGGGTTAGATTCATCTTCAGCTATGGTGATGCCGCGCGGGGAGAAAACCATACCTATTTCTGGGTTTGCTTGGGCGAGTGCGACCATTTTCTCAATACATTCTGGTGCGAGTAAGTCGTCTTGAAATAGAAATTTAATGTATTGGCCTGTTGCTTGAGAGATGCAAAAATTCCAGTTTTGTGATAAGCCGTAGTTGCGGTGCAGTATGATGCGGAAATCGACTAAGGTTTGTGATTGGAATGATTGGGCGATCGCAATTGTGCGGTCTGTGGAGCCGTCGTCGGATATAATCAGTTCTATGTTAGGGTAGGTTTGGGCCAAAGCACTTTGAATTGCTTCCCCAATAAATGCTTCTCCGTTGTATGTCGGAATGCAAATGCTAACCTTCGGCTGCCCGTTTGGCAGTTCTGCTTTTGATTGACTTTGTTGCTGTGATGGTGGCAAGTTAGCCCTAATTTTGGCAGACTGCGCTTTGGCAGCTCCTGAAAGATGTATGCTTTGAAAGCTATCGGTAATCTCGGCAATATATTCGAGACGTTTTCTAATTTTATTCCCTGTAACTTGCGGGTTGAGTAAAGTCTTAATTTCCTCAGCAGCTATCGCTCCAATTTGTTGAGCTTCCCGGTAATTGTTGAAGACGTACCGCATTAAATCCGCAGCGTGTTCGACATCCGGTTCGGCCCAAACATTGCCTTTTTTGTAAGGCCCGCAATCTTTCTCAATTGGGATTAACTTATACTTGACTAAATAGCTGTTGCCGACATTCATAAATTCTGTATTTGATGAATAGTCGGTGGCAATTACGGGTTTTCCGTAAAACATGGCTTCAGCCATTGTTAAGCCAAATCCTTCGCAGCGGTGCAGCGATACATAACAGTCGCAATTATAGAGCAAGCCGTTAAGTTTATTTTTGGACAAATATCCGTCTAGATGTTTGATATTTGAATTATTTGCTATGGCTGAGTTTAAGGATGCTTGCGCCGCTGAAAATTTGTGGGAATTAGAAGATTTGATGACCAATAATACGCTGTTATCTTCCCCAAAAGCTTGTTTAAATGCTTGAATTGTCGCCAAAGTATTTTTGCGCTCTATGCGGCTAGAAAAGTCGAAGACAAACAAGAAAATAAATTTATTTTTCGGTAAATTCAGTGCTTCTCTTTTCAGGGAAGGTGCGGGGAGAGCAATACTGGGCATGATTTTGATAACGGGAATTGGCGAGACTGCGGAAATTGCCTCGGCGCAATAGTTGCTGTAAGTCCATATTTCGTGAAAGTGATTAAATGCTGGCTGCCATTCTGGGGGAAATGCGGGCAGTTCCCAAGCCCAAAAGCCGATATTGTATTGGTTTTTAAAGTAGCTGGAACCTGTATGTTTAATAAAGGTTGCAACTTCATCGGCGTTGACTTGAATTAAGTTTACGGGATGGGGATTGTCTTGGCTAAAATTTTGATAGGTGGTGTCTTTCTTGCGGTGGGGACTGCGGGTAAAATTGTTGATGACGAAGGGAATGTTGGCGGCTTCTGCGGCTCGGATGTTTGCTCGGACACCTTCTCCTATGCCAAATTCGCCGTTGATGTAGCCGGCGATGTTCATTCCTAGATTAGGCTTCATAGTTTCTAATGTATTTAGCAAATTGTTGGGTTTATTTTTTGGGAAAAAGCCGAATTAATTGAGCTCCTCAATCGCGCTAAAGGAGGGTATAGATTGAGAATAAATTATTATAAGTTTGCTCAATATTTGCTAAGATATAGCAATCCTTGTAGGATGGGTGAATAAGATTAAATGAACCGCAGAGGCCGCAGAGAACGCAGAGGAAGAGAAGAGAGGGAAGAGAAAGAGTTGGCAACAAAAAATTTGGTGCTTGACAAATGTGCCGATCGCCATTGTATACTGGCATCGCAATGCTAACCTTCGGCTGGTTGTCTGTCGGCATGGGTGGCTCTGTTTTATTTTACGATAAACTCATCAGGAATTTTAGAGAAAGTGATCGATCGCGTCAACCACGACCTCTTGAAGCTGCTCCCGCCGGATGCTAAAGTCATTGTTGAAATTGGTTGCGGTACGGGTTCGACGGGCGAACAGTACAAACTGATCAATCCCCATTGTCAGTATATTGGCATTGAATGCGATCGAGAAAAAGCTAAAATTGCAGTCGATCGGCTAAACTGGGTGACGGTAGCCGATATTGAAGAAATTGCCCTCGAAAGTCTCGACATCGCCCCAGGAACCGTCGATTGTTTGGTTTTTGGTGACTTGCTACCCTATCTCAAAAACCCTTGGGAAGTGCTCAAGCAGTACAGTGCTTTGCTGAATCCAGAGGGGCAAATTCTCGCCAGAATCCCTAATGTTCAATACTGGCGGCGGATTGTCAATCTGTTGCGGGGACAGTGGGAGAATCCCGACAGCAAGATGCAGCACTGGTTTACCCTAGAAAGTATTAAATCACTATTTGCTCAAGCCGGATTGCAGGTTTATGAATTTCAAGGGAAGGGACACAAAACTGAAAATTTTGTCCAGTTTCAGGAATTACTGCATCCTATGGTAAAGGCTTTAGAGCTAACATCGAGCAGTTTTGCTACGGAAACAGGTGCTGAATATTATATCGTGCGATCGACCAAATCGACCGTACCTGCGCGCAGACTGCTGATTCAGACTATCATTATGGCTCCTACAGGGTGCGATCGCGTGCGAGTTTTGGAACCGGACAAATTTAGCGCTACAATTCCCGGTGTCCGCACCGTATCCGCCGTGAAAACAGCAGAATTAATTCCGCCACTGCTGGGAGAAGAAAAAGTCTTCATCTGGCAGCGGACAATCATGCAATATCCCGGCTATATTCCCCAACTCAAAGAACTCCTGCAACAAGGCTATTTAATAGTAGCTGAAATTGACGATAATCCCATCCGTCGCCGCGAATACGCCGACAATAATTACCTCAGCTATCGCGGCTGTCACTGCGTGCAAACTTCTACAGAACCCCTAGCCAAAATTTTGCGCCAATACAATCCAAATGTTGCCGTATTTCCCAATCAATTAGCTTATCTACCTCCGCCGCGAATTTATCCGACAGAAGATACAGTCACCATCTTTTTTGGTGCACTCAACCGCGAAAAAGATTGGCAGCCGATTATGGCAGCGCTCAATCGAGTTTTAGTCGCACACAAGCACAGGATTAGAGTTAAAGTAATCCACGACAGCCGTTTTTTTGAAGCGTTGGAAATACAGCAAAAAGAATTTGAACCATTTTGCAGTTACGAACGGTATCAAGAAATTATGTACAGTTGCGATATAGCTTTGCTACCGCTTGTTTCCAACCCGGTTAACGAAATGAAATCCGACTTAAAATTTATTGAATGTGCAGCGCGGGGAGTAGCGGTGCTGGCAAGTCCCACTGTGTACGAACATTCGATTGTCGAAGGTGAAACCGGATTGATTTATAGATATGAAAAAGAGTTTGAAACCAAACTAAATTCGCTGATTTCTGACACTTCTCGGCGCCGGAAAATAGCCGCGAATGCTTACGAATGGGTGCGGGACAACCGCTTACTGTGCGGGCACTACCGGCAGCGGCGAGATTGGTACTTACAGATGCGGGAGGAGTTGCCACGTTTAAATGCTGAGTTGCGCGATCGCCTGCCGGAGTTATTTGGTGACTAAGTGCGGTAAGATTTATAGGCTATTGTGCGATCGTTCTGTTTTATTGTTTAATTTCTAATTGTTACTCCACACCAATGCGAATTCTATTCACTATTGCTCACTTTTACAATCCCAGCGGCGACGGGAAACACGCTTCCCAGCGAAATGATCCGCAACCACGACTAAATGCTTTAACCGCTTGCGTGACATCGCTGCAAGCTTTGTACGGCAAATCTCAGTCCATGATTGACATTAGCGAATGTGCAACTATCCCAGCAAATCAATCTCAACAGCACGAAATTGACATTGTTGTTTGCACTACTCAAGGTTATCATCTGTTGCCTCAACTGCCAGTGCAGCCCAGATGTTTTATGCACCATGCTACAAAATGCGAACCGCTGCTGTTGGGGTTTGAGTGTCAAGCAGTTTTGCGAGCGTGTCTTAACAAATACGATTATTTCTGTTATTTGGAAGATGATTTAGTTCTGCATGATCCGTGGTTTTTTAGTAAATTAAAGTGGTTTACGCATCACGGAGGAAATGGGAATTTGCTGCAACCTAATCGCTATGAAATAGCGCCTAAAGGCGCGGTTTTTAAAGCATATGTTGATGGTGATTTAGCAGACTCAGCGACTTCTGCGTTTCAAAATGTAGACGAGCAGCGGCAGTTAACGGGAAAAATCATGGAACAAAAAATCGCTTTTGAGCGGGCGTTGAATCCTCATTCCGGCTGCTATTTTTTGAATGCGGAACAGATGGCACACTGGGCTAAGCAGTCTCATTTTTTGGATAGGGATACGAGCTTTATCGGCCCGCTGGAAAGCGCGGCAACTTTAGGAATTATGCGGACTTTTAGAGTTTACAAGTCAACTCCTGCTTATGCTAATTTTTTGGAGATTCAACATTTTGGAGCGAGTTTTCTGAACTTGATTGGTAATAAGGTGAGGATACCCGAAGAAGGATGAGTTAAGATATTCAGGTAAGCTGCAATACTTGAGAGGTAGCATGACCCCGGCAACCGAAAAGATTGTCCTTCCCTCTCCCTTCCCCGACCACACTCAACTGCCAGAGGAAGACGGCACTTTTGTGAAGAATTTTCAGGAGCATCCTCAGAGCATTATTTTGACTGATTCTATCGGGTCGGTATTGCAAGGGCTTCATCCCGATGGGCAATATGCTATAGGGCAAGACTGTGGCATCTACTGGCGAGAAACAGACCCACTTGAAAAGGGAGCAGAAGCTCCTGATTGGTTCTACGTGCCGAACGTGCCACCAAGACTAGGAAATCAGATTCGTCGCTCTTACGTGCTGTGGCGGGAATTCATGGCTCCGATGATTGCTTTGGAGTTCGCATCGGGAGACGGTTCAGAAGAGCGGGACACAACCCCACTATCGTACTCGGAAGTTGGAGCGGCGCAAAGGCCTGGGAAGTTTTGGGTATATGAACGGATCATGCGGATTCCGTATTATGGCATCTATGAAATCAATAGTGGCAGGCTGGAGGTTTACAATCTGAACAACGGGTTTTACCAGCAGTTGCTTCCGAACGATCGCGGTCATTATCCGATCGCGCCAATGGGGGTAGAATTAGGACTGTGGGAAGGCCGTTATCAAAACCAGACAATGCTGTGGCTGCGGTGGTGGGATAGCGAGGGCAATTTGCTGCTAACAGGTACAGAACGAGCTTCCTTAGCAGAGCAGGCTTTGAGTGCAGAAGCCCAAGCACGGCGGGATGCCATCCCTCGGTTGTTGGCAATGGGATTGAATACAGAGCAAGTGGCAGAAGCACTCGGTTTATCAGTAGAGGAAGTTAGGCAGCATTCACAATCTTAATGTTGCTTTTGATTAAGAATATTCCTGGACGCAGAAACCGGGTTTTTTTACAAAACTACTGCATTTTATCCTTGAATGCTGGTGAAAAACCCGGTTTCTTTGGTATTTATGCGTCATATCATGTCCGAGAAATTGACCATAATATCCCGGCCGGGCGGGTTTTTGAGATTGTCAATTATTGGCACATATTTTTGGTGAACCCGCCCCTACCTGATTTCGGGTGAAGCGAAGCGGAGGAAATCGACCGGGCATGATAATAAGTCCTAATCTATTTTACAGCAGTCAAAACATCGCCGATTTTAACTGTGCCGCTGTTGATGATTTTGGCTAAAACTCCTGTTTGTGCGTGACCAAATTCCTTTTGGAGTAAACTGAGTAGGGAAATATCCCGATCGCCTGTTTCTGGATTCACTTCTATATTGACACAGCGACCGATTCGTGCTGTAACTTCTATGAGCGCCGTGCCTAATTGAAACTGTTTTCCAATCAACTCAAATTCTGACCAAGCTGCCATACCTTCTAGCACAATGTTCGGGCGAAATCTGCCCACGTCAATGTTTTGAACAGCAATTTCTGTTAATTGGTCTAATGTGGCTTGACTGAGTAAAGAAATGTGTACTGGTTCTCGATCGGGATAACGAGTTTCGCCGCTGGTGTCGCCGACTAATTGCAAAGGTGCAAACTGCGGGTGTCTCGCTTCTTTTGTCGGTTCAATTGCCGCCAGATATTCTGTGAAAAAACTGCCGATGCGATCGCGACCCGCTGCTGTGTTCGTTTCTGCGGATAACACTGCAACTCCTTCACGCTTGACTGTTAAAACGGCCGTTTCCGGTTGATAATGACATTCTAAAGCTGCTAACAAAGGCCAATCGTTTTGAACCGCAAAATTTTTTTTGCTCATCCAAGGCATATTTTGGGCGGGCATTTTTGCAGATTCAAGATTATCTGCAAACATTAAGGCAAAAGCTCGATCGCCCTTAATTCCATGTCCTGCTATTAAAGCAAACTCCGACATTTCTTGCGGTGTCAGCCCTTTAATTGGATAAATAAATAACTGTTTTATTGTTGCTAATGTCATAAAGTTTTCTGAAGTTAGTAGAATTTTAACTTTCACTCTTGTCCCCCCCTTACTAAGGGGGGCTAGCGGGGTCGAAGCTATTTCACACACATTAATCCAATTGCTATAAAAACCCGATTAAGCTAGCAATTCATAGCGGCGGATATCTGGAGGCCCAACGGCCAAACCGTCTAATTTCTGCACGGCGTCTTGAATGTGAGTTGAACCGAGATGTAGTTCGAGCAAATCTGCACTTTCCCACTCTTCAACATAGGTAAAATCTGTGGGATCGGCTTGATTTTGCAGGAGTTCGTATTTGATGCAGCCTTTTTCTTTACGAGTTGGTTCTATAATGCTCAGCAGCAGAGATTTAAGTTCTGCTACTTTGTCGGGAAAGGCAGCGAGGCGGGCGACTACTCGCAAGGTTGTTTTGGACATAGGAGAAAAAAGTCACAGATAGGACGATCGAACTTACCGATTTTTATTTGGAAAACTCAGCAATACATGATTTTACTTAAAGTAACCTAAACAGGTCGATCGGTCAATCGATTTTAGATTTTAGATTTTAGATTTTAGATTTTAGAATTGACCCCACGGATAAATTCGGGGGGCAAGTTTCATCGGATACAGGTTTTTTATTTCTCCACGGATGAATCCGGGGGCTTGTATCCTGGATGCGAGGAGGTCAACCACAGTAAAATTAGCCCAGGACGCGCTCAATTCTCAGAAACCCGGTTTCTTGCCAAATTATTCGTTAGCAACCGCAGAGCGTCGTAGAAACCGGGTTTCTTTAGATATTTTGGTAAATACCGAAGGAACTCAATCTTTGGGATAAAATCGCTTGTTTTCTGTAGAATATTCCCAGGCGATATTCTCCGGGTCTTTTTCGCGGCTCCACTGAGCAAACTCCGGCTTAAGTTTCCACTTGCCGATCGTACTTGCGTGAACTTTGAACCTGCGAGAGAGTTCCGTCTGGGTAAAAGAGATTTTGGGCTTGTGAGGAGTCTTGGTTTGAGCAATGGGGAATAAATTTGGTTTTTTCTCTTGTGTTTTTTCCCGATTTGTGGGAGGCTCTTGAACAGCTATTGCCACATTAGCTGTTTCGCTTTGATTGACAGTTGGAGCTATTTGAAAATAATACAAAATTCCGCCTTGTTCCGTCACCTCAAAATCCGCTGCAAACTCCGACGCTCGTTCGTCGAGATACTCTTGAACCTTTTCTCCGGGGAGTTTCGCATTCATCGCCAAATCCAAAGCCGTAACTCGCCCTTGATTTTCCTTGATCAACTTGTAGAAAACCGAGTCTAAATGAGCGAGTTTGTGTTTTTGCTGCTGATGGTAGAGCTTGTAAGCCCAAGCAATGCCCGCTGTGGTGGCGATCGCCCAAAACATCTTTCCCGACTCGAAACTGGCAACCGCCGTCAAGGAAATAGGCAAAAGCAGGGTAAGATATCCCCAAATGCTTCCCTTCTTTAGGTTATTGCTGTTTTTGACCATAGTTCCTAAACAGGTACGTAGTTTAGCTTAGTAGAGCGTGTCTGAATGTCGCGAAAGTTTTTCGACAGTCGATATATCGATCGGCCCGCTGACACACCCAAAAACGGATACTGTGCCGCGTACACTCGCCTTGTGGACAATCCCTAATTTTAGACCAAAGTTCCAGCTCCTTTGATTCAATGTCGCAAGTAAATCGAAAATCGAAAATCGAAAATCGAAAATCGAGTGACGCACTCTACTATAAAATCCCAGAATCTACTTTTTTTGCAACCGAGGGTTCATGTACTTTTTTCGCAAACAGATTGCCATCCTGCTGATAGTTGTTGCTTGCTGTACGCTGACGATTAGTTGCAGCAATAGCCGAGCTATCCAGTGTACTAAATTTACTGAAATTGTCAACAAAGGCAACGCTCTCATTGATGTTGATAAAGACAGCAACGATGCTGCAACGACCGACAATTTAGCTAAAAATTTGAACCTGATAGCGAATGAACTTCAAGCTCTGCGAATAACAGATCCAACCCTCAAAGAAATTCAGGAGCCATCGGTTAAATCCTTCCAGGAAATTAGTCAAGCACTCGGCGACATAAGCAAAAGTCTTCAGACTGGAAATCTCGCTTCTACAAGTATAGAAGGTCGAGAGCAAATCAAAACAGCTCAAGCAGATATTATTAGAGCCGGCCAACAGGCGAATCAAGCAGCCGCAAATCAAGACGCTTTGACTAGCAAACTGATTAATTATTGTAAGAGGGATCGCTAAAGGCGAAGAGTTTTGAGTTGTGAATGCGTGAGTTTTGAGTTTGAGGAAGGCATCGCCTTCATCTATAGCGGTATTCAAGGAAGTGAGGTACGCGCTATAGAATTCAGAGAAAGAAAAGGAAGCGCCGATGCCCGATGCCCGATGCCCGATGCCCGATGCCCAGGAACACCTAATTTACCTGAGAAAGGCTATAGCATCTACTAATTCCCCATTACCCAATTTAGTGATGAATTTCTAGATTCAAAATATAGCGACCGAGTTGCACTTTCTCCGACCACAACTCGTATTCTAACTGCAAGTGATCCGGTTCCGGCTTTCCTGTCAGCGTCAAGTTGCGAGTGAAGTTGCGGAGTCGCAACTGTTCGGGAGTCGCCAAGGATTCACCCTGAAGCCAATAACGGCTCAGGCCGTACATTCCTCGTTCCCAGCAGTGGCGGTAACTGTATTTGCCGTTTCCTTGCATGGTCATAATGACTCGATAGGGCGAAACTTCTAGCCAGAGCAACCGGGGTTTTGTAGTTGGGGGTAAGATTGTAACTTGCTCGGCAGATTCGTTGGAACCCTCGGAAAATTCGCGATCGATTATTGCTGGTTCGTGCAACAACAAGTGAAAGCGATCCCGGTCTTTTTGATAAACCGTAGCAGCGGTTTCAACGACTGACCACAAAGGTAAATCTGTGGATACCAGCGATAAACTTACAGGCTTGCGGTGATGGGTCAGCATAAATAAAAGTTTAGGGGTTGTTGTGGATCGGGCGGTTTGAGATTTGAGATTTTAGACTTTAGATTTTAGATTGGCTGGCTTCCAAATTCCGGAGCTTTTGCTTAAAAAAATGAAAAATCTACAACTCGCAATCGAAAATCTAAAATTGTTAGGTCAAACTTCAATCATCGGGTCGATAACTGAGAGCAGGAGATGAAATCTAAGCAGATACACGGATAATATTTGTGAAATTAATGTGAAATCCGTGCCGTTGCGTCCGCACTCCCGTGTCATCGAGAACTGACAGCGGAGTCTCCGGGCGAGTTTAATCAGGCTTTAAGTTAACCGGACACATTGGGAAAAAACCCGCAGCCCGTACAAAAGACGACTAACTTAGGACTGAGAAAAAGGTAGGATAGCTAACGCCATCTAATCCTAGTTTATCTCAATGCAAGCTGACATTATAACTACTACGCTTCTTGACAAAAACCAAACTTTAAGCATTCAAAAACCGGCCTCGGGCTTGTCGCTGGTCGGGAGGATTCGAGTTCCCGGCGATAAGTCGATTTCTCACCGAGCTTTGATGTTGGGTGCGATCGCCCAAGGTGAAACTACTATTGAGGGACTACTTCTAGGAGAAGACCCCCGCAGCACTGCTAAATGTTTCTCGCTCTTGGGAGCCAAAGTTTCTGAACTCAACGCGGAACGGGTGACAGTCCGGGGCGTCGGAATTGGCGAGTTAGAGGAGCCTGTGGAAGTCTTGGATGCGGGTAATTCCGGCACGACGATGCGGCTGATGTTGGGAATTTTAGCCTCTCATCCGGGGCGTTTTTATGCAGTAACGGGTGACAGTTCTTTGCGATCGCGCCCCATGTCGCGCGTCATTAAACCGCTGCAACAAATGGGAGCGCAAATTTGGGGCCGAAAAAGCAATTCTTTAGCTCCTTTAGCGATACTGGGACAGCAGTTAAAACCGATTCACTACCATTCTCCGATCGCCTCGGCTCAAGTTAAATCTTGCATTTTGCTCGCCGGTTTGATGGCAAGCGGAGAAACTACAGTCACAGAACCCGCTCTGTCGCGGGATCACAGCGAGCGGATGCTGCGAGCGTTTGGAGCCCAATTGAGCGTCGATCCAGAAACTTGTAGCGTGACAGTCACTGGGCCGACACAACTGCAAGGGCAGAATGTGATTGTACCGGGGGATATTAGTTCGGCGGCATTTTGGCTAGTTGCTGGGGCGATCGTCCCGGGTTCCGAGCTCGTAGTCGAAAATGTCGGCGTCAACCCAACTCGTACAGGCATTTTGGAAGCTTTGGAAATGATGGGCGCCGATATTGAACTGCAAAATCAGCGAGAGGCGGCTGGGGAACCGGTAGCGGATATTTTGGTTCGCAGT
This sequence comes from Microcoleus sp. T2B6, assembly GCF_036700475.1. Lineage (NCBI taxonomy): Bacteria > Bacillati > Cyanobacteriota > Cyanophyceae > Oscillatoriales > Microcoleaceae > Microcoleus > Microcoleus sp. T2B6. The sequence continues at coordinate 64,814 of NZ_JAUBOZ010000021.1, forward strand.
TCCGGCCAATTGCGGGGATGCACCATTGCGGGCGACTTAATTCCCCGACTGATTGACGAAATCCCGATTTTGGCCGTAGCGGCGATCTTTGCATCGGGTACTACAATAATTCGAGATGCGGCCGAGTTGCGAGTCAAAGAGAGCGATCGACTGGCCGTGACTGCAGCAGAACTCAACCGCATGGGATCCCAAATTTCCGAGTTACCCGACGGTTTAGAAATTACCGGGGGAACTCCTTTGACCGGCGCGGATGTTGACAGCTACACCGACCACAGAATAGCGATGAGTTTGGCGATCGCAGCCCTCAACGCCACAGGTATTACTAACATTCACCGGGCCGAAGCCGCTGCCATTTCCTACCCCGACTTTACCGCCACTTTGCAACAAGTTTGCCATCCAAATTAAGATTGGGCATTGGGAATTGGCATTGGGCATTGGGCATTGGTCATTGGGCATTGGGCATTGGGCATTGGGCAGTGGGCATTGGGCATTGGGCATTGGGCATTGGGCATTGGGCATTGGTTGCTGGTTACTTGTTATCGGTTATGGCTATAGCCTTACAAATAACAAATAACCACGAACTAATGACCAAGGACTAAGGACTAATGACTAATGACTAATGACCAATGACTAATGACTAATGACTTCCTCTAAGAATCTTTACCTACAACTTGTTCTTTTAAAGAATCAATTTCCGTTAACAACTCTTGGCGATCGGAAGCCTTGAGCAGATAGCGGTAAACAAACCAACCCGTATATCCCATGCCAATCAACTCAAAAACTGGAGCTACCAAAGGGACATCATTAAGAGCACCTAAAACTCCCAGCATTACCTTAATACTAATACCGCCTGCCAGGATTAAACCAACAGTTATGAGGGGCTTTTGGTAGTCAGCAAAAAAATTGGAGAGATAGGCTGGAAGTTCCGACAAAATTGTAATAACTTGGTCTTTAATATCTTGGAACTGGCTGGCCGGTGTTTCTGTGGTTGTCACTGTAGTCATGACCCCCGGTTTGTCCTCCACCAGATCTACTGTCACGACTTCAGTGATTGTTTGTGTCTCGTCCGAAAAGTTAGCTTGTGTCATTGAATACTTCCTCCGTTGTCAGGTAAAATTGCAGGCTGTGAATTGCTGCCAGTATAATTCTCCGGCAATTAGCACAGCATCCGCGCTGCAGGGACTAATTGATGAGACTAAGGCAGAGTTTCACAAATTGCAAGCAAAAATAACGATATGACTTGATTTTAAACAATTGCCTTCGTTGCCAAATCGCTCTTTTGACTCATTTTTTCACTTGAGCGAGGTCGATTTGATTCGGGCAAGGGCGTCCTTGTTCAAAGTCGGTGATATTGCCGATCGTGGTTTCGGCGATATTTTTCAAAGCTTCCTCGGTGAAGAAAGCTTGATGTCCGGTAATTAGGACGTTGGGGAAAGTCAGCAAACGCTGAAAAACATCGTCTTGAATGACCTGATTTGACAAATCCTCAAAAAACAGATCCGTCTCTTGTTCGTAAACATCTAAGCCGAGGTAGCCAATTATACCCGACTTCAGTGCTTTGGTAACAGCTTTAGTGTCAATCAACTGACCGCGGCTGGTATTGATCAGCATCATTCCCGGTTTCATTTGCTCGATCGCCTCTGCACCGATTAAATGGTAAGTTTCCGGTATCAGCGGACAGTGGAGGCTGACAATATCAGAGGTGGCGAAGAGTGCCGGGAGTGCGACGTATTCCATGCCTAGGGCGAGGCAATCTGGGTTTTGGTAAACATCGTATCCCAGCAGGCGACACCCGAATCCGTGCAGAATTTGAGCAGTAATTGCGCCAATTCTGCCTGTTCCGACGATTCCCACCGTTTTGCCGTGGAGGTCAAAACCCAACAAGCCATCTAGGGCGAAATTGCCTTCGCGGACGCGGTTGTAGGCCCGGTGGATTTTGCGGTTGAGGGACAAAATTAGAGCGACTGCGTGTTCGGCGACTGCGTAGGGAGAATAAGCAGGAACTCGCAGCAGAGTTAGATCTAAATCCCTCGCTGCTGCTAAATCGACGTGATTGAATCCGGCGGATCTTAGTGCCAGCAAGCGGACGCCTTTTTCGGCAATGGCAAGCAGCGTTTTCGCGTCCAAGCAGTCGTTCACGAACGCGCAAACGGCCGGAAATCCAGCAGCCAAAACGCTGGTTTCCAGGTTCAGACGCGGTTCAAAAAAAACTAAATCGTGTTTGCCGCCGACATTCGCTGCTTCCAGAAATGTGCGATCGTAGGATTTGGTGCTGAATACGGCTACCTTCATGATTTTTGCCTGCAAACCCAGTAATAGTGGGAAATTCTTTCCCGATCAACTCTAAATTTTACTAGAACGCCGTTGCCCCAAACAACCCACTTTCCACGATCGATATTGAATTTCGTAACAAGAGCCTCTCTGAAGAAACCAATTTTTTAGCTTTAGGGCAACTCCTGCTTAATTTTTTGAATCTAATTGCTTAGACTGTAGTAAAGCGCGATCGTTAATTGCTAAATTTTTAGGATAAACTCAGATGCGTAAACAAATCAAAACTCTAATTTATGAAATTTTAGAAACCTCAGAATCAAGCAATTTATACAGTTTAGCCGATGATGTTTTCATAACTTGTTTAATTCTGATAAATGTCGCAGCTTTTATTGCTTCTACTTCGCCCACATTGTCGCCAGAACACACATCGCTTTTGGCAAACATAGAAATTGTTTCCTCCTTAGTATTTACAATAGAATATATTTTAAGACTGTGGGTGTCTACAGTCGATCGCAGATACAGCCACCCGCTTTGGGGAAGATTGAGATATGCTCTGACACCGCTAAGTTTGATAGATTTAATTTCCATCTTACCTTTTTACTTCTTGCTGTTATTTCCTACTTTCAACTTCGTTAATTTAATTCGTGTTCTGCGCTTGTTGCGGTTGCTAAAAATGAGCCGTTATTCTGAGTCAATCAGAACTCTGGGAGCAGTATTGTACGATAAAAAAGAGGAGTTAATTGCCACCGCCTTTGCAGTTTTTATTCTGTTAATATTTGCCTCTAGCGTCATGTATTTTGTTGAATACGAGGCGCATCCCGAAACTTTTGCGAGCATCCCCGATGCAATGTGGTGGGGAGTTGTGACCTTAACTACTGTCGGTTACGGCGATATTTATCCAATCACTCCTTTAGGGAAATTGTTAGGAGCAATATTAGCATTTTTGGGAATCGGAATTTTTGCGTTACCTGCGGGGCTCATTGCTGCGGGTTTTTCCGAGGAAGTCCAAAGGAGAAAGCAGGAAAAAATGGCGGCAAATTTAGAGCAATCCGCGAATTGTCAATCGGTCAAAAGGCTGGCGGAAATCGAGGTTGGGTTTGAAGAAAAGCAAAGGGCGATCGCACTTCACATCGAAAGTTCATCAGAGTTGATGAAAATGTGTGTTCAAACGGCGAAACAAAAGTTAGGAAGTGAGTTTCAAAATGAACACATTATACGGGATTTAGCTATTCATTTGTACAATGAAGCCGTCCGCCAATTCGAGCTTTAATTACAGATATAGCCTTTCGATCTCTCATATGAGGTACTCATGGGCATAGGGCATAGGCCTCCGTGGGCATAGGGCATAGGCCTCCGTGGGCATACCTCACTTTTTTGAGAACCGCTATATATATTGCCTGTAATTGCCCCCCAATCCTTACCATCGCTTGTGGTTAGTTATGACTGCTTTATGTAATGACTAATGACCAAGGGCTCATTACCAATCTGGGGGCAAATTGTAATACTCGAGAGTGGATGTATCTGCCAGCAAATCTTTGGTTTTTCTGTCAATTTTAATCTCACCATCCGCCAAAACTAACGCCCTTTCAGTCGTTTTACCTATCCAATTCAAATTGTGAGAAGCGATCAAAATTACCTCGATCGGCAATTGGGACAAAACCTTAGCCAAATGACGCCGCCACGAGGGATCGAGTCCGTTGGTCGGCTCGTCTAAGATTAAAATTGCCGGCTCTAATGCTAAAATTGCTGCCAAGGCTGCTAATCTTCTTTGGCCTCCTGAAAGTTCGTGGGCCGAACGGTTGGCGAATTCTACTAAACCAAATTCGTCTAATAGTGATAAAGCTCGATCGCGCGCAACTCCCGGTGGCACTCCGTAATTGCGGGGGCCGAACATGACATCCTCTAAAATAGTGGGCATAAATAGCTGGTCGTTAGCATCTTGAAAGCAAAATCCAATCTGCCTGCGCGCCTGCGATAAAGTCGCCTCTTCCAACTTTTTTCCCTGCACTCTAATCTCGCCCGCTTGAGGCATTTTTAATCCGATCAAGTTTTCGAGCAAAGTGCTTTTACCAGCACCTGTCAGGCCGAGTAGAGCAACTCTTTCTCCCGGTTGCAAAGTAAAAGAAATTCCCCGCAATACTGGCTTTTGATCTGGATAGCCAAATACTAAGTTTTCTACTTCGATTGTTGGCACGGATTTTAGTCTACTCAAGTTTTATTTTCCTCTATTTTAGGATTAAGAGTGTTTAACCGCAGAGAACGCAGAGGGCGCAGAGAGGGGAAGGGATAAGGCAAAAGGTAGAGGCCTGAATTAATCAATTACCAATTCTACTCGTTCACAGGCTCTGCCTGGGAACGCAGATCGGGAGGCTCTGCCTCCAATTTTCCTCCGCAAGAGGCGAGGCAGAGCCTCTGGATATGGATTCCCAGGCAGAGCCTGGGAACCAGTTAAATGCCCAATGCCCAATTACGAATAACCGTAAGAAGCTGTTGTTAATCCGGCTGCGATTAAAATTGCTAGTGTCAGCCAGAGTCGCTCTTTTGGTGTTGATTTTGAGTCGGCAGGTAAAGCTCCTTGATACCCGCGAATTAGCATGGCTGCGTGTACTCTTTCTGCCCGATCGAGACTTCGCAAATAAAGCGCTCCGATCATGGAAGCACTGGCGTAGCGCAGCCATCCTCCGGTACCGGACAAGCCCCGGAGTTGGGCTGATATTTTCATGCGGTTGACTTCGGACAGCAGGATTTCTAAGTATTGTCCTGTTAAAAGTACAATCTCTTGCAAACCTGCTGGTAGGGGTAATCCTTTGAGGGCGATTCCGAAACTGTGGGGTGGCAAAGTTAGCAGAAAGCTGTTCATAATTAGCAGGCAAATTAGGGAACGTAGCAACAGAAAACTGGCGCGTTCCCAACCTTGGGGCAGCACTAATAAGGAGAGAAAAACCAATTCTGCTCCCAACAGTTGCGCTAGGGTTCGCACGGGAGCCCTGAGCCAAAACGACCAAAAAAGTGCGATCGCCCCATAAATTCCCAGCCACAGCCAAGCGCCTGTCTTCAGAAAACCCATGCCAATCACAATTGTGAGAGACATTCGCAATCGAAAAGGTATGGAGAGTTTAGACATCTTTAGGTTTTACCACCAACTGAGCAATTCCAAAAGCCGCGCCGAAGCTGAAGGCAGACCCTAAAAGTCCAGCAATGCTAGTACCAACAGGCTGTTCTTCTAATCCTTTAACTGTGTAATCTGCTAAAGGAGTGGGATTTTCGATCGCCACAGCTTCTTTATCTTTAAAGCCGTATTTTTCGGCTACCGCTTCTAACCCGTCAGGCCAACTTGATGCGAACAGTGAAAGCACCCCGGAAATTAATAAAACTCCGATTACTGGCACTACCCATTTCTGCAATTGTGGCTGTTGTCCCGGCAGTAAATCCGGCCGCACTTTGACGAGATAAGTTAACACGCCGCCTGTAATTACCCCTTCGCCAATGCCAATTAAAATATGTACGCCTACCATTGCTGGCAATGCGATATTGAGCCCTACTGTACCAGAAATTGCGAGTTGGATCGCCACACAAATCGAAGCAGCCACGACGCTGAGGCCAGCGGCGATGCCCGCAGCTAGGGGCAAACGATTTCTGGAACCTCCCAAGAGTTGCTGCAATGGCTGCAACAGCCACCAGCCCACCCAAATGCCAACTAGCCCCATGTTAAAAATATTGGCTCCCAGGGCGGTGATGCCCCCGTCGGCAAACAAGACGCTCTGAATTATAAAAACCGTGCTCATTGCCAAAGTTGCCGCCCAAGGGTTCCCCAATACGACGGATGCCAGCGCTCCTCCCAACAAGTGGCCGCTGGTGCCGCCGGCTACGGGAAAGTTGATCATCTGGGCTGCAAACACGAAAGCTGTGGTTAAGCCCATGATTGGGGCTTGTCGAAGTCCAAGACTGGCGCGGGTTCGATTTAGCGCAACTGCAATTACTGCTGCACTTGCTATGCCGGTGGCAATGGCTACTGGCGGTGAAAGAAAGCCATCAGGTATGTGCATCGATCTCTCCCAAACGAGAAAAGTTCCAGCCCTTTAGTCAACTATTTTTTACAAAAATTTACCATCCCCTGTGGGGGTATTTCTGCGAGCGAGCGATCGGGGGATTGGTGGCGGGCGATCCCTTATGGGATATAGATTAGCGCCTCATCGGCAGAATTTTGAGGATGAGAAATTTTATATTAAATAATCCTGAAGAATTATTCGGATATTTTACAGACAACCTGCACATTAAAGCTTTTTGATAAGAATTATCAATATTTGTTTACACATTCAACTTCCAAATTGTATTCACCGTCCAGCTAAAACAAGAATATTAAAAAAATATAAAGAATATGCTGAAAATCTATCATTGGTTTTATTCTCAACTCTTGAGAATAAATTGCATTAAGTTTTTGACGACCGCAGCTGTGAAATTAGCAGATAGCTAGTCAAAGCCAAAGTATTGCGTGTTAGAGAAACTAAAAAGTGCGAATTATTGCGACTATATATAGTTAGCAGTAGGTTTGCAGTTGTCGAGCGCGCCCAAGTGCGATCGGCTTTGCCTGCACGAGCTCCATTATCAAGAAACTCAAAATACTAATGCGCTTATTCTCAAGTAATTTTCCGCACAACCTACAGGAGGTTTGCCAGTGGTGCAGCCGTCAACCCAAGACTCAACTACCGATTTAGTTCCATCGGAATTTCCCAGACAGTTAGATATCGCTCAAGTTTCTATCTACGGACTGAGTTTTTTATCGGCTGGTATGTTTCTGTTTTTACCTCTAGTCAACCTACTGCATCCCAGCCATTGGCAACGATTGATGGGAACCATTCACGGCTTAGGCGCAATGTTTGCAATGGTAGTGATGGTTTACACGGGACATTTAGCTTTCCCGTTGCTGCGCGGTGCCGGTAAAATCTTGCCACAAATGCGTACATTAGCCTTTTGGTCATCTATTTTGAGCTTTTTAGCCATAGCTACCGGCAATTGGGCTTATATGCGTTATCGGGCAGGCATGGACTTTGGCGGAGCTCGGGCTTGGCTGAAAGAAAACTCGCCTTTAGGGCAGTATGTTTTGATGGAATATCACGAGTTTAGCGTCCTGTTTACCCTGCCATTAGCAATAGCTTGCACCTGGATTCTGTGGACTTACGGCGATGCAATTTTAGAAAAGCATAATCGCCCGGTTTTAACCGCAACCTGTGTAGCTTTGATGGCGCTAATGTTTTTTTCAATGGGTGGCATGGTAAGTGGAATTGGCGTTGCTAAAATTCATGCTTTGTAGTCCGCATTTGCCAATTATCAACTATCAATCAATCGACTCTCAACTCTCAACTCTCAATCGATTGACTCTCAAGGCGGACAAGGTGGCACTGCCCCTACCCACTCTCAACTATCAACTATCATAGGAGATTTGTGAAATGACCAGACAATTATCCCGCCAAAGTCATGCGGGGGATGAACCTTTTTACGGTAAATTTTGGAGCAAATTAAAACACTTTCCTAACGGTTTAGCTGAGGGTTCGGCAACTGCGCCTAGGGTTTCGGGCCCAGCAGCAGCAGCAATAGTTAGCGCTGCAATTGGTTGTTTCACAATGATGGTGAGTCACCATTTAGGGGACACATCCAAAGAGATAAACGAAATGCTTTGGAACCTCGGTAGTTGGATTCCCGGAAGCAAGACTAATGATGAATTGTGGGGCAACATCGGCAGCTATACGGGCAAAGAAACTATGTTGCTTGTCGGTTGGCTTGTCAGTTGGCCAATTCTGCATCTGGTGTGGAAAAATCAGCAGATTAAAAGTCGCACCATATTTTTCTGGATGTTTGCTTTGTTAGTTGCTGCGACAGCTATGTCCTGGCATCCTCTCTTCCCCTATTTGCCCTTAACTTAAGTAATGCGAGGTTTGATGATGGAAACAAAAAATAAGCCGATCCCAGCCAGGGAGATGCACAAAATAGTTTGGATTAGTATGGGAGTTTTGACTCTTTTCTTTGTGAGTTTTCCTATCTCAATGTGGCGCGTCAGCCAAAAAGAAAAGTTTCTCGGTTCCCACGTCAAGTCTTTCACAATCGAGGGACAAAATCCCGCTAATGCTGTTGCTAATGCTGTTGCTAAGGGGCTGGCCCAACCAGCTATTGCCAGTAGCAGTGCGCTTCCGGCTGCAAATAATTCCTATTTAGGGGTTGATAGCCAAAAAAAGCTGCCTGACAAGTCTCCAAAGGTTTTACCTTTCACTAATACGTCTACTGAAACGGCTATTGCGAGTAGCCCTACAGATAAGACTGTCCAAGCTGTACCTGTATCAGCAGGCCAGCAGCAAGTTCAGGCGGTGGATGGAACAAATCAGACAGCAGAAATTACGGATCGCGTAAAACTAGATGAGTTAGCTCTAAAAGTCTACGATCGCATCGATCGAACTTGGCAAACTAGCCCTACGTTCAATCAAAATCTAGTCTATCGAGTCACTACAAGTCAAGATGGGGCGATCGGCAATTTCGAGCCCCTCAACCAGCCAGCCAAGGATTACACCCAAGAAACTCCTTTGCCAAATCTGCTCAAATCTCCCGAAACTAGCAGCAACAATGCAGCACCAGTCGCTAAGTTTACTGTAGTGTTTGCTCCTACTGGAACCTTAGAAGTTAACCCCTAACTCACATACAACATCTATATCCGGTAAGGTGCGTCCTCCGCACCTTACTTTTCATTTTTAACTTAAATGTGATATTATAAACAGCGCCCTCTAAGGCATTCTACATCTAAAACAACAAATGAAAGAACTTGACGAAAAAAAAACTCAGGAACTGCTATGCACCATCATGGAATGGGAACTTGCAGGTGTCGTGCGCTATACCCACTATTCACTAATGGTGACAGGGCCAAACCGGATTCCCATCGTGCAGTTTTTTAAAGCACAAGCAACGGAATCCCTACTCCACGCCCAACAAGCAGGAGAAATTCTCACCGGTTTAGAGGGGCATCCCAGTCAGAAAATTGCTCCCATCGAAGAAACATACAAACACTCGGTGAAAGACTTGTTAGAAGAAAGTTTAAATCACGAGAAAAAAGCGCTCAAAAAGTATAAATCCTTACTTGACGTTGTGACTGACTCCAGCGTTTATTTGGAAGAATATGCCCGCAATCTAATTGGACAAGAAGAATTGCACCAAGTAGAACTGAAAAAAATGCTGCGGGATTATAGTTGATTTAATCATTAGTTAATTGTTATTGGTTATTGGTTATTGGTTATTTCCAATGACCAATGACCAATGCCCCCTGCCCATGCCCCATGATTATAAAAAATGAATTTTAGTGAAGCAATACCAACTTTTGTAATTACCCTGCGCGAAGGTGTAGAAGCCGCCTTAGTCGTCGGAATTGTACTAGCTTGCCTCAAAAAAGCCGAGCAAACTCACCTCAATTCTTGGGTTTATGCAGGTGTCGCAGCCGGCATTGCTGCTAGCGGTTTTGTGGGTGTTTTATTCAACGGATTGCTCGCAGCCCTATCAACATCCGAGCAGCCTTACGCACCAGTAATTAAACAGCTATTAGAGGGCGTGTTGGGGATGGTGGCGATCGCAATGCTAAGCTGGATGCTAATTTGGATGACTCAGCAAGCGCGCTTTCTCAAAGCTGAAGTTGAAGGAGCAGTTACAGCAGCTTTGACAGAAAATAGCAATGCCGGCTGGGGCGTATTTGGCTTAATTTTTATTGCGGTACTGCGCGAAGGTTTTGAAACAGTTATATTTGTCAGCGCTCAATTTCAACAAGGTTTAACTCCTGCTTTAGGTGCTTTGGGCGGTTTGACTGGGGCGGCAATCATTGGCGCGCTACTGTTCAAGTGGGGCGTAAAAATTGATATCCGCCTGTTTTTCAAGTTTATGGGGATTTTGTTGCTGTTAATCGTGGCAGGTTTGGCAGTATCTGCACTCAAACATTTTGACCAAGCCGCTGGGATGTTGTCGCAGATGAATAGCCAGTATGCAGGGATTTGTTTTTATTACGATCGCCTCGCACCACTCCACTCTTGTATTTTAGGGCCTATGGTGTGGAATGCAGCGGAAATTTTGCCCGATCGACAATTTCCCGGAGTGATTCTCAAAGCACTGTTTGGATACAGAGATCGACTTTATCTCGTCCAAGCGGCGGCTTACACAATATTCTTAGCCACCATCGGCGGTCTTTATTTCCAAAAATTAGGCTCTAAGGCGACTGTTTCCCCAAAAAATACTCAGTCGGCTCAAGAATCAACTCTTTCTCAGTAGTTGTGTCGGCTATGGTTACAGATTATTTCCCTGCTTTCACTGCTTCTGAGGCCCAAAAAAATTGCCTGATTTTCCAAAATCGGCCAAAAATTTTAGGGTTTTGGGATAGACTCTTTGACATTTGTATGATATTATTTAATAATGGGAATAGCGCTTGTTTTGAAAATAAATAGTTAGATTTCTATTATTTAATAATACAGTCAAGAGCTAAAAAAAGCAAGGGCTAACCCTCAAAAAAAACAAAATTTTTCTCAACCTCACCAACTTTATAAATCACAAATCGTAGAGTGGGCGATCGTCGAAAATATGTAACTTGCAGAGAGCAGAATTGGCAATGTCAGGCCCGCAAAGGTGTCGATCGAGAACAGGGGCGATGACCCACTACGAGCAAACAAACGCAGGGTGGCTCTAAAATCTCAAATCCCATCATCACTCGTCGCCACAGAAGTCGCGCCCGCCAACAAAAAATCTACTCCAGGCCAGATTTCTGGCGAACAGTCTTTCTGATAACCACTGAAGGCGCTTATAATTAATACAACAATTTTTACATAGCTCAAAAAGGTCTTAATCAACCTTATAATTCTTAAATGAAGCTTAAAATTAAAAAATTGCTTGTTAAAGTTACCTGGAACCCCCAGAAGGCTGTAGCCTCCCCCATCTGGTTAGCGGTGAGATAAATAATGATGCCCCGGATACTTGTTATTGATGATGACGCGGCGATCGCCGAACTCGTAGCCGTCAACCTAGAAATGGCTGGCTACGAAGTCACCCAGGCAGAAGACGGCATCAAAGGTCAGGCACTAGCCATACAACTGCTCCCCGACCTGATCATGCTAGACCTCATGCTGCCTAGAGTAGACGGATTCACCGTATGTCAGCGTTTGCGGCGTGACGAGCGCACCTCAGACATTCCCGTCTTGATGTTGACCGCCTTAAGTCAAACTCAAGACAAAGTAGAAGGCTTCAACTCCGGCGCCGACGACTACCTGACCAAACCCTTTGAACTAGAAGAGATGCTAGCGCGAGTGCGAGCTCTACTAAGGCGAACAGACCGCATCCCCCAAGCTGCCAAACACTCCGAAATTCTGAATTACGGCCCGCTGACCCTTGTCCCCGAAAGGTTTGAAGCTGTTTGGTACGCTCAGACAGTCAAACTGACCCACCTAGAGTTTGAGTTGCTGCACTGCTTGCTTCAGCGCCACGGTCAGACAGTCTCTCCCAGCGAAATTCTCAAAGAAGTGTGGGGTTACGACCCCGACGACGACATCGAAACAATTCGTGTACACATCAGACACCTGAGAACCAAGATGGAACCCGATCCCCGCCATCCTCGGTACATCAAAACCGTATACGGGGCTGGTTATTGCCTGGAGTTACCCAACAACGAGCAAGTAGCTGAAGAAAGCAAATCCTCTGCTTGAGCTAGCGCGCCCGATGCAACAAGCAGTGAAAAATTCAGCTAGAAAAGCCTGAGAGCATTAGCTCTCAGGCTTTGTTGTTTGGAGTTTGAGATGAATATTTGACACTCCCCACGGCCCAAGCCTGGGGATTCTCCAAGCTAAACTTGGAAGGGACAGGCAAAAGTCCCCCTAGACGCTCAAAACAATACCCGTATCAAAGATATTGCAATTGCGCTTACTTTTAGAGTTTTTCTTACTTTCAGAGTCCATCGCACGAGCCAGATAGGTACGCTCCTCACCCTGCCATTATTCGCCCTTTAAGTATTCCGCATCAAAGGCGGATGTCTCCGTTGCCGGGATTTCTCCGCACGCTTGATGATTCTTCGCGTAGATGGTTATTCTTACTTGCTGTTTGAATTATATCAAAAACTGAAGGCGGTTGAAACCGCTACCGACTTATCCCCGTGTCTAAAGCCAGGGGCCCGGCGGGCTCGTTCTTCGGTCAACCAGTAGCCATTAACTCTAGCCCTAATACTCCTTAATAATATTATTTATCAATAAATTTAGAGGTATTCCTTTAGCTGCTATTTTCGCTAACGAGAAGCCCAATTCCGATCAAGCGCCAAAAACACTCATCATCGTGATATAACGATTTTTTTTCCTACAGATTTACATACCTGAACTCCAATCAGTGAAAATTTTTCTCAAATACCCCTTGACGAAACTACTAAAATTGTTGATTATCTATATCAATAACCTGCGATCGCTTAAAACTCCACTGACATCTTTCTCAAGAGGTAAATCGCCGTGAGCAGCATGGCAAAATCCTTCCCAGCCGAAGGAAAATCATTTCCCTGGTGGGTCGGCAAAGCCCGCTTAATCAACCTTTCGGGCCGTTTGCTAGGTACCCACGTCGCCCATGCCGGCCTCATCGTCTTCTGGGCGGGAGTCTCTACCCTATTAAAGCTTTCCCGCTTAAACCCCGAATTACCCATGTACGAACAAGGCTTAATCCTATTGCCAAACCTAGCCAGACTCGGCTTGGGCGGGGGTGCGGGAGGCAAAATTGTCGATACTATCCGTACTTCGCCCTTAGGGCGATTCACCTCTTTCTCGGCTTCGGCGGCATCTTTTACTCCCTCAAAGGGCCAGCCACCCTCGAAGCAAGAACTTTTTTCTTTGGCTACACATGGAAAGACGCAGACAAAATGACCACCATCTTGGGCATCCGCCTAGTTTTGCTGGGTGTCGCTACCTTCTTGTTGGTGGCCAAAGCTATGTATTTAGGTGGTTTATGACTGTTTTTTTCTAATATTTATGTATCGCCACTTTGATTATTTTTGTGGAGTCTGTCCGTAACATTGCCGCAAGGAGCGCATCAAATCAAGCGCTTGTATCCAATTCCTTGTTATGGGGATTTTTTTACTAAGGACTACCGCCACACATTTACAGTGCGCCCGTGCGTTGCTTGTACTAAAGATGCGATGGTTGCACTGACTTTGAACCTAAAACTGGTTTTGCCAATGCTTATCAGCAAAATTGCTATAAACTTCACAAAAATTACGCACAAATACCGAAAACCACTTTTTCACTTCCACTTTTAGTAAGGGGGATAGGTGACTAGCAGATTACCCTGGACTAAAGGGGGAGTCTAGAGTTATATGGATTCTCACGGAAAATATACTTTAGGAGAATTTCAAAAAGAGCGCGAATAAATAACAGATAATCCATTACCATCCTCGTTCAACTTTTTATTTTTGCCGACATGAATTTATACAGTGCTAACTCACTCAAAGTCGAACTAAACCAGAGAGGCTGCCGCCTGACTCCCCAGCGAGAAACTATTTTGAGTGTCTTTCAAAATCTACCGCAAGGCAATCATTTAAGTGCGGAAGAATTATACAAGACATTGCAGAATAAAGGAGAACGAATTGGCTTGTCTACTGTCTACCGAACGCTGCATTTATTAGCAAGGATAGGAATTTTGCGTGAACTAGAATTAGCAGAAGGACACAAACATTACGAACTGAATTTTCCCGAATTGCACCACCACCACCATCTGGTTTGCATTCAGTGTCACAAAACCTTTGAATTTAGCGATGAATCTATTTTAAGAATTGGCAAAAAGCAAGTTGAAAAAGCTGGGGTAGAACTGCTTGACTGTCAATTAACTGTGCGAGCTGTTTGTTTGGAAGCGCTACGGGAGGGATGGCCTTCTTTGGTACCCAGCAATTGGTTGTGTCCCCGATATCATTCAGCAATTGATGAGGAAATTAGTTGAGTTGAATGAAATATACTGGGGTAATTGGTAATTGGTGGTAATTCGTAATTTGTGCTTTTTTATTCGTTATGAGCTGTTAGTTATTAGCACCTACAAATAACCAATGACAACTGACAAATAACCAATGAGAAATAACCAATGAGAAATAACCAATGACAACTGACAACTGACAACTGACAACTGACTGCACTTTTGCAATCAAGCAACCTCAGAATCGCAACGTTGGTGTTCCATCCGAAATATGTTAGCGTACAAACTAGCAACAATCTGTTTGCCTTCCTGAGTCAACTGCAAGTAACCGAGAGATTCACTGATGTGAGGATAAATGCCGCTCCAGTAAAACTTAGAGTAGCTTTGCAGCAAGTCGCCCGGATGTCGATAGCCCAAAAGTTTAGTAGCACCGCTTTCTTCCAACTCGTAAAACAGCGCGCCAATTTTCTGCAAATATTGCGGGTTGCTGAGCTGACCTATCAAGTCAGCACCGCGAACTAAACTAGAGTAATTAACTGCCTCCTCGTCAGTGTTGCCGTCAAAAACCGAGAAACGAGTCTGTTCTATGTTCTGCTTAATTATCTCAGCATTAATTAGCTTGTGGTTGCCGAAGCGCTCGTCAATGAACAATTTAGCTCTGTCAACTCGGTAAGGAGCTAAGCTAGCGGCTGTTGCACCGGGAGCAAGTGCAATTCTCATGCCATCTTTTCCCGTAGCATACAATCCTTCTGATTCTTGGTCTTGCCGGCAAACTCCTTTGACATATCCGATGTCTTGGCACAGCAAAGAAATGATGAAGTGCAGCCAATCTTCGCAGGAAACTCCGCCCTGGCGAATGTGTTTTCCCCGCAAGATTTCTTGACCGACTAAGCTAATGCAAATGGCGTGTTCTACATTGTGATAAAGAGCGTCGCTGTTAGCGATGTTTTCTAACGCCATTGCGCCCACCCAGGCAATAATGTCAGCATAGTCTGATTTGTAGCCTCCGTAAGTGCGGCTGTACCCGTTCTGAAGTTGTTGGATGAAAGCCTCGATCAGCAGTTCTGTAGAATTAAACATACCGTGTCCTTTTACCTTAATATTTCCTTTTAAGAGCGGTGCATCTATGGGGGAGTCCTCTAATTTTATGGATGAGATTTTAGTTCACAACTCCTGCACCCCGCGTGCGTTGTGCTCTGTGGGCGGCAAATGGGTGGCAATCTCACAACTCAGTGACGCAGCTACGCCCGGGGAGTCACGAAGCAATCTCGCGCCCTGACTCAAAACTCCCAAGCAACTCAGTCCGTCACTGACACCCATCCCCGCCGTACTGCATACAGCAGCCTGCTGACAATTTTTCGATCGTCTGAACTTTTTAAACTGTGAGAATTAATTGCGTATTGAATTTGCTGGAACACAGTCCGATCGATCTTACCGGATTTCCAAATGTTCAAGTAAAGTTCGGAAATTTTATATTCAGGAATATAAGCTTTGGTTGTCATCTGCCGTCAACTCAATGTATATTTCTTATTGTCCGGCAATTTTAGATAACTTTATGTGATGTAGATCGGCTATAGACGGTGATGCGATCGCAGGCTGGAGTTGGACTAACTCGCCAAAAACTTTACTAAACTTAGTCATACTTAACTTGACTGATTAACATTGTGGGCGGTATGATTACACCAATGCCTAAAAAAGGCTTAAGCATCTGGTTTGTAAACCACAGCGCATGTCAAAACTGACCAGCCTGTAAAAAGGTCGAACGGGAGTCCGCGTTTCGTTAAATTGGTTGAAAATAGTGGATCACTCATGGCTAAAAGCTTCAACTAAAATTAACTCAATTAGGGCGATGCTCCACCCGAATTAACGCCTGTGGACAAGTTGCGAGCCGACTCCCTTATGTGAAACAGGAAGCAGACCCTTCAGGAGCAATCCTGATTGAATGGTAAGAATTAAATAAGTTTAGCCAAGTTTTGTGTAGCAGTTAAGGCGCCTCTCCTCACAATGGTAATTCGATCGAAAAAGCGCGATATGGCGATCGTCATAAATTTTGGTGACGGCTGTGAAAATCATCATAGTTGCGCCTAAATTATAGGATGTCACATACCATTCTCCCGTTGCGCTCGCCCCCGGACAACTTGCAGCAAGGAAGGAAGTTCGATCGCGGATCGCGCAAATTTCTTGCCAAAGAAACTCGCGTCGTGTACAATACAGAGTCTGGTATCCTCACTTACCCATAATTATTTTCATTCATCCCGTCCCCCCAGAGGGGAAGGGACTTTCAGTGCGGATACAGCCAAATCACTATATTCAGCAAAAAGCTAGAAATGCCGTAACTCATGCCCACTATTCAGCAACTCATCCGTTCAGCACGGGAACAAACGCAGAAAAAAACCAAATCGCCAGCTCTCAAGAGTTGTCCGCAGCGCCGCGGAGTTTGCACCAGAGTGTACACGACCACCCCGAAAAAACCCAACTCGGCGCTGCGGAAGGTGGCTCGGGTGCGGCTGACATCTGGTTTTGAAGTCACCGCCTACATCCCAGGGATCGGTCACAACTTGCAAGAACACTCGGTAGTAATGATCCGGGGCGGTCGGGTAAAAGATCTGCCCGGAGTTAGATACCACATCATTCGGGGTACATTAGACACCGCTGGGGTGAAAGACCGCAAGCAGGGTCGTTCCAAATACGGGGCCAAGCGTCCTAAAGAGAAAAAATAACACGGAACTCGCCCGCTCGTCGGGGTTGGGAAGCAAAAATAAATCCGATCGCGCCGATCAATTGCACGCTCGATCGTCATAAATCGAGATGTGATCCCAAAACCCCAAACTCAATCATTCAAAATCAAAAATCCCAAATAGAACTATGTCTCGCCGCACAGTTATTCAAAAACGTCCAGTTCCACCAGATCCAACCTACAACAGCCGGTTGGTAAGCATGATGGTGAGACGGATCATGCAGCACGGCAAAAAATCCGTTGCCTCCAGCATCGTCTACGACGCCCTCAAAACAATCCAAGAACGCACAGGGGCTGAACCGTTAGACTTGTTTGAAAAAGCAGTCAAAAACGCAACACCCCTGGTCGAAGTCAAAGCCCGCCGGGTAGGTGGCGCCACCTACCAAGTGCCGATGGAAGTGCGTTCCGATCGCGGTACCACCCTCGCCCTCCGCTGGCTGATCAGATTTGCCCGCGCCCGCACCGGCCGCTCAATGGCCGCCAAGCTAGCCAACGAACTGATGGATGCAGCTAACGAAACAGGGAGTGCTATTCGCAAGCGCGAAGAAACTCACCGTATGGCTGAAGCTAACAAGGCTTTTGCTCACTACCGCTACTAACTGCAACAACGGGCATGGAGAAGAGCGCGATCGTTCGGTATAAAAGCATCGGGTGAGAAATTGGAAAGTGTAAGTTTTGAGTGTTGAGATTGCTTCTCTTGGCGCAGTTGCGATTCGTGAAGCAAACTCAAAATTCACGCACTCAAAATTCACGCACTCTCTGAATCCTCCATGTCGCATCCTTAATATTTTTGTAAACAAATCTTGCAAAAAATATTAAAATGTAACAATAAGCTCCTGAGACTTTTGTAAGTCGCTGGGGAGTGCAAAATAGGGTTACTGTGTAGTATAATAGTATTATAACAGCAACACAAGATTAAGGAGGTAGCTGTGGCACGTACCGTCCCGCTAGAAAAAACTCGCAACATCGGCATCGCAGCCCACATAGACGCGGGCAAAACAACAACAACTGAAAGAATTCTGTTCTATTCAGGCATGGTTCACAAAATGGGTGAAGTGCACGAGGGAACAGCAGTCACTGACTGGATGGAGCAAGAGCGGGAGCGGGGAATTACGATTACTGCCGCTGCTATCACCACCAGTTGGAAAGATTACAAAATCAACATCATCGACACTCCCGGACACGTAGACTTCACGATCGAAGTCGAACGCTCGATGCGAGTGCTCGACGGAGTGATCGCAGTGTTCTGCTCGGTAGGGGGAGTGCAGCCGCAATCCGAAACAGTTTGGCGACAAGCCGATAGGTACAAAGTACCGAGGATCGTGTTCGTCAACAAAATGGATCGGATGGGGGCAAACTTCTACAAAGTCTACGGCCAAATTCGCGATCGAATGAGAGCGAACGCCGTACCCATCCAAATCCCGATCGGCAGTGAAGAAAACTTCCGGGGAATTGTAGACTTAGTGCAAATGAAAGCCTATATCTACAACAACGACACGGGAACTGACATCGCGGAAGTAGAAATCCCCGATGAAGTAAAGGATCTAGCCGTAGAATACCGCACCAAGCTGATCGAGTCGGTAGCAGAAACCAACGACGCCCTCACCGAGAAATACCTTGAAGGCGAAGAGTTAACGGAAGACGAAATCCGCTTGGCCCTGCGTCACGGCACTGTCGAAGGTACGATCGTCCCCATGTTGTGCGGTTCGGCATTCAAAAACAAAGGCGTTCAGTTGTTATTGGATGCAGTCATCGACTATCTGCCGTCGCCCTTGGAAGTTCCTCCAATTCAAGGACTCCTGCCCAACGGCGACACAGCCGAGCGGTTTGCCGACGACAACGCCCCGCTGTCAGCCCTGGCCTTCAAAATCATGGCAGACCCCTACGGTCGCCTGACCTTTGTTCGCGTCTACTCCGGTATCCTCAAAAAAGGCACCTACGTCCAGAACTCCACCAAAGACAAAAAAGAGCGGGTTTCTCGCCTAATTGTACTCAAAGCGGACGATCGGATAGAAGTTGAGGAACTCCGAGCCGGAGACTTGGGAGCAGCCTTGGGTTTGAAAGACACCTTCACCGGCGACACCCTCTGCGAAGAAGGAGCGCCAGTGATTCTGGAATCTCTGTTTATTCCAGAGCCAGTCATCTCGGTGGCTGTCGAACCCAAAACCAAACAAGATATGGAGAAGCTCTCCAAAGCCCTCCAGTCGCTCTCGGAAGAAGACCCCACCTTCCGAGTCAACGTTGACCCAGAAACCAACCAGACAGTCATCGCCGGTATGGGCGAACTGCACCTGGAAATCCTGGTTGACAGGATGCTGCGGGAATTCAAAGTAGAAGCGAACGTGGGTCAGCCACAAGTAGCCTACCGCGAAACCATTCGCAAAGCCGTCCGCGCCGAAGGTAAATTTATCCGCCAAAGCGGTGGTAAAGGTCAGTACGGTCACGTCGTGATCGAACTAGAACCCACCGAAGTCGGAAGCGGCTTTGAATTTGTCTCCAAAATTGTTGGTGGCACTGTACCCAAAGAGTACATCGGCCCTGCAGAACAAGGGATGAAAGAAGCGTGCGAATCAGGTATTGTAGCAGGATATCCCGTGATTGACCTCAAAGCTACTATGGTAGACGGGTCTTTCCACGACGTAGACTCCTCAGAAATGGCATTTAAGATCGCCGGTTCAATGGCGATCAAAGAAGCCGTGATGAAGGCGTCGCCAGTGCTGCTAGAGCCTATGATGAAAGTAGAGGTTGAAGTTCCCGAAGATTACATCGGGAACGTCATCGGAGACCTCAACTCGCGTCGGGGTCAGATCGAAGGTCAAGAGACGGATCAGGGGATAGCCAAAGTTTCTGTAAAAGTTCCACTAGCAGAAATGTTTGGTTACGCCACCGACATCCGCTCGAAAACCCAAGGTCGAGGCATCTTCACAATGGAATTCAGCCATTACGAAGAAGTGCCGCGAAACGTGGCTGAAGCCATTATCGCTAAGAACAAAGGGAACTAATGATTTTGGATTTTAGATTTTGGATTTTGGATTGAATCCAAAGTCTAGAATCTAAAATCTCAAGTCTAAAATCGCTAAAAGAAACAAGGAACAGATCAAGAATGGCACGCGCAAAATTTGAACGGAATAAACCCCACGTAAACATCGGCACGATCGGTCACGTTGACCACGGCAAAACAACTTTGACCGCCGCGATTACGATGACTCTCTCTGCACTAGGTCAAGCAAAGGCTAAGAACTACGCCGACATCGACGCTGCGCCTGAAGAAAAAGCACGGGGTATTACGATTAATACTGCCCACGTGGAATACGAAACCACAGGTCGGCACTATGCCCACGTAGATTGCCCCGGACACGCTGACTATGTGAAAAACATGATCACCGGTGCTGCTCAAATGGACGGCGGCATCCTAGTAGTGTCAGCGGCAGACGGCCCCATGCCTCAAACTCGCGAACACATCCTGCTAGCTAAGCAAGTTGGCGTTCCCAGCCTGGTTGTCTTCTTGAACAAAGAAGACATGGTGGATGATGCTGAACTGTTGGAATTGGTAGAACTGGAAGTTCGCGAACTTTTGAGTTCTTACGATTTTCCTGGTGATGACATCCCCATCGTCACAGGTTCGGGATTGAAAGCTCTCGAAGCGATGCTTGCTAATCCCAAGACTGTCAAGGGCGAAAATGAGTGGGTTGACAAAATCTACAAGCTGATGGAAGAAGTAGATTCTTACATCCCCACACCAGAACGCGAAGTTGACAAGCCTTTCTTGATGGCAGTTGAAGACGTATTCTCGATTACTGGTCGGGGTACTGTTGCTACTGGTCGGATTGAGCGCGGCACAATCAAAGTCGGCGAAACAGTAGAAGTGGTTGGCATTAAGGACACTCGCAGCACTACGGTGACTGGTGTGGAAATGTTCACCAAGTCGTTGGATGAAGGCTTGGCAGGCGACAACGTGGGTCTACTGCTGCGGGGGATTTTAAAGGCGGATATTGAAAGAGGCATGGTAATTGCCAAGCCCAAATCCATCAGTCCTCATACTCAGTTTGAATCTGAAGTGTACATCCTGAAGAAGGAAGAAGGTGGCCGGCACACGCCATTTTTCTCTGGATATCGCCCTCAATTCTACGTTCGTACCACTGACGTGACCGGCACGATCAACCAGTTCACCGCTGATGACGGTAGTGAAGCAGAAATGGTGATGCCCGGTGACCGGATCAAAATGACTGTTGAGTTGATTCACCCGATCGCGATCGAACAAGGAATGCGCTTCGCTATCCGCGAAGGTGGCCGCACCGTCGGCGCCGGCGTTGTTTCCAAAATCCTCAAGTAGGACTCCGATAACAGCTTAAATAGCAGAAAAGCCACCAAATGTCAATAGGCTTTTCTGCTATTTAGTGAGTAGTGAGTAGTTATAGGTTAGTGGCCAGTTGTTAGTAGTTATGGGTTAAAGGTTTAATAACAAATAACAAATAACAAATGACTGATGACTGATGACTAATGACTAATGACTAATGACTAAAAATAAACTGAACCTCGAAAATTCAAGAAACAAAAATGGCAACAATTCAACAGCAAAAAATTCGCATTCGCCTCAAAGCTTTCGATCGCCGAATTCTAGACGCATCCTGCGAAAAGATTGTAGATACAGCAAATCGGACAGCAGCCACAGCGATCGGCCCGATTCCCCTACCGACAAAACGGCGGATTTACTGCTTGCTGCGATCGCCCCACGTAGACAAAGATTCTCGCGAACACTTTGAAACCCGCACGCACCGCCGGATTATCGACATTCACCAGCCATCGGCCAAAACAATTGACGCTTTGATGAAACTGGATTTGCCAGCCGGCGTAGATATCGAAGTCAAGCTGTAGATTGACCTATCTCAAACGCAGAAAGAAGGAACAAACATTAAATAAATTGTTCCTTCTTTTTGTTGAAAATTCCCTAGTCATTAGTTATAGAAGAAGGAAGAAGGAAGAAGGAAGAAGTAAGTTCGGCAACCGATTCGCTCGACGGATGTAACGGATGTAACGGATGTCAGTTCGATGGAAGTCGGAAGAAGGAAGAAGGAAGAAGCAATAAAATCAATCGTTTCAGCCATTAACAACGTCCTAACCGTCTTGGCGATTGCTATAAGCTGTCGCGCATTTAAATTGTATATTCAGGGCGGGCGGGACGCCCAACCCCTACTCCCCACAATACTTTAATTTTTTTTGACATACAATTTAAATGCAGAACAGCTTATTAGGTATTAGTTATTAGTTAATAATCAGCAATAATTTCTGCTCCAGCCCGAACTTAAATAATTATTTTTAATTAAGGCGCGATCACTACAAAAACGCTCCTTTAGCAGTCGCTATCATCGCCTTCGGGAGCACTGAGTTTAGCAAAAAGGTATATTTAACATTTTGACGAAATAACGCCTTTGTCAAGCTCTCAGCGCTGGAGATAGCCAGCCGTCGCTCCCGTTGCGAGCGAAAAAGCCCGATCGCTCCTGCCCCGGAATTGCCTTTAATCAGTTAAAGTAAGAAAAATAAGCGCAAGTACCGTCACCTTTGAGCGACAATGGCATCCTCTTCCTCTGTAGCAGTTCGCGAACTCCCCTTATTTCCGTTGCCGGAAGTGGTTCTATTTCCAGGTAGACCGCTGCCGCTGCAAATCTTCGAGTTTCGCTATCGAATCATGATGAATACGATTCTGGAGGGCGATCGGCGTTTCGGTGTACTCATGTGGGACCCCAACCAAAACAAAGTCTCTGCCGTTGGCTGTTGCGCCGAAGTGATTCACTGTCAGCGCCTCCCCGACGATCGCATGAAAATTATGACCCTCGGACAGCAGCGGTTCCGAGTGCTCGACGCAGTTCGGGAAAAACCCTATTTAGTCGGTCTAGTAGAATGGATGGAAGATGAACCGCCGCAAAAAGACCTCAGACCTTTGGGAAAAGATGTCGAACAACTGCTGAGAGATGTAGTTCGCCTCTCCAGCAAATTGATGGATCAGCCGATCGACCTGCCCGAAGACATTCCCAGTTTGCCCACCGAATTGTCCTATTGGGTAGCGAGCTACCTTTACGGCGCAGCGACAGAACAGCAAACTCTTTTAGAATTGCAAGATACTGCTGCGAGATTGGAACGCGAAACCGAAATTTTGACTTCTACTCGCAATCACTTGGCAGCGAGGACTGTACTTAAAGATACCCTCAAGTAGCCAATGGGGCAGGCAAAAAGTACGATCGGTTTTGCCTGCATGGAAGCAAGAATCACACAGAGTCATACCATTTTCGATTTTCGATTTTCGCATTGGAGATTAAATAATTGAGAATTAATAGACCTTTTACACAAATATATAGCAACGGGCAAGATGCCCGTTCCACAAAAATAAATTATTCTGTGGAACGGGCATCTTGCCCGTTTCTAAATTAGATGCTTGTGTTAGACAATCACGACCAACCGAAACCATACGATGCAGTTAGAGGCGGTCAACTGCCACCTCCTGTGGGCGGTGTAGTGCTCGGCGGACTAGCAGGAGTTAAACATCGGCTGTCTAGTTCTATCAACGAACATCGAATTGCCGCCCTGAGAGAGACATTGAATTACGGCGATGCTGGCTTAAAAATAGTCATCCAGATTTGTCAAAGCGAAACAGGGCCAGTGCAGCGGGCGGCCTGCGATTTGCTTCGACAAAGGCTGAATTCGATCGCCCGCGAAAAATTACAGGCCTTTGTAGCTTCAAGTTCAGATTCAGAAGCTGAGTTAGACAGCACGGAAAAAATATTAAAGCACTCATCCGGTGCAGTCTCAGAAAAAAATTACGATCGGCAAATGTCCGAAGCACAGTTAATATTTGAGACCATTACGCAGCAAATGCAACCAAATTTGTTGCTATTAGAAGCACTGGTAGCCTCTGTAGAACGGGAAGAATTTACCAGCGAACTGATGAATCTTTGGGAACTATTAATCTTAGAAATTCAGGAACCTCTCAAAGAACTGCGTCAGGCTGTTGGCAGTGCGATTTCCGCCCAACTGCGGATTCAGTGGCTGTACAATCAAGCTGAATCTCAAGCCAACCAGTGGCAGCAGCGAGCTTTGCTAGCTCTTCAGACACAGGATGAAAATTCAGTCCGCCTCGCCGTGGTTCGCCAGCAGGTTCAATTCGATCAGGCGGCAGAACTAAAAATTGACTTAGACTACCAAACTGTGCGAGTAGAAAATCTCAACCGCAACTTGCTGGCTTTGGAAAGTAAGATTGCTCAAGCTAATTCCAAGAAAGAGATCCTCAAGATGCAGCTTCATTTTGCTAAGGTACAGCAGCAAATAGACTTCACTTTCAGCCAAGTCAATAGTATATTTTTTAGTCCTTAGTTGTCGGATTCTCCGGTTATATATTGCGTGAACTCAAACTTGTCTGACGCAAAAATGTATGGCCCCACTTAAAATTGCCTCATCTAACTTAGCTCCTTCGAGATTAGCGCCGCACAAAAATGCCCCGCTCAAATTAGCACCCCTCAAGTCAGCTCCTCTCAAGTCAGCGCCCTCAAGGTTACTTTCACACAAAAAAGCGTTTCTCAAGTCGGCTTTGTTCAGGCTCGCTCCCCGCAGTCTTGCCTCGCTTAGATTGGCTTTTTCAAGGTTTGTATTGTCCAAGCAAGCATCTAGGAGGTTTGCTTCCATCAAGTTGGCGTTTTCCAAGTTTGCTCCGATCAAATTAACACCAATCATTTTGGTGTCGCTCAAGTTGGCTTTTTTCAGGTTTGCGTCAATCAGGTCAGCTCCTGTTAATCTTGCGAAAGTTAGATCGGCTCCGCTCAGGTTAGCTCCATTTAGGTTGGTCATCACCAGACAGGCATTCTTGAGCTTGGCACCTATTAAGTTTGCCCCCCTTAAGTTGGCCAGGGCAAAATTTATTTCCTTGAGATTCGCACAGGCTAGATTAATATGAATTAGGAAAGCTTCTCGCAAAGAAGCCTCTTTCAAGTTGCTTTCATGAAAATTTCTTTCTCCGGCTGCGTATCGCTTGAGAAGTTCATCCGCATTCATCTCGCCAGCCTCCTAAGTTTTACTTAAAAATAAATTATACTACTGACAGTACATTGTAGCAACCAAATATTTTTAAAGTTTCTGTGTGATTTTTTAATTCATCGAGTGCCGAGCGAACAAATGCTTGGCAGGCGTTAGCCTCAACGTCCATAAAGAAAATATATTCTCCGAGGGATCTTTTAGTCGGTCTAGATTCAATCCGACTTAAATTAATACCGCGACTGGCAAATACTTGCAAAGGTTTTACCAGTGTTCCCGGCATATTGGCAGGTACGCTAAAAGCTAGTGAGGTATGGGTGCAATTAGACGGTGAAGCATCGAGGATCAACTTAGAAGCAGATTGGGTAAGGGATTTAAGGGATGAGTGATCCCCTGGTTCTACGTTGGCGATTTCTCCAAAACTCCTGCTGAGTACCCAAAATCGAGTGTAATTATCGGGATAATCATTAATGGGGTGAGCTAACACTGGCAAATTGTAAAGTTCAGCCGCTCTTGGCGAAGATATCGCTGCTACATTTGTATCTTCCAGATATTGCAATGCTTCCGTGGTTGAATTGGCCGGAATTAATTGAGCTGAGGGAATAAACTGCCCCAACCATACCTGACACTGAGCTAGCGCTTGCGGGTGAGAGTAAACTTTTTGAATCTCGTTAAAATTTTTAGCATTGGACACTAGCGCGTGGGAAATTGGCAAAACTAAGGCGTGTTGAATGCGGAGTTGATCGAGTCGCCACAGTGTGTCTAAGGTGACAGTCACGCTGCCTTCGATCGAATTTTCGACGGGCACCACTGAATAGTCAACCTGCCCTAGGGCCGATGCCTCTAGCGCTTGAGAAATGGTGGAATAAGGACACAGGGTGCATTCCAAGTTAGTATTCAGGCTCAACCAATTGACATAAGCTAGAGCCGCTGTTTCTGCATTTGTACCAACAGGGCCGAGATGTGCGATCCTCTTCGAGGGCTTCGCTAACGAAATTTTCATTTAGAGGCAATTTTAGGTTACAAATGTTTGCTTGACTCTCATCAGCTAGGAAGTATGATGAAAAATTAGCGATGTCCCGAAAGCTTTTATCAGTGATTTCTCGGATGACATTGCTGGGTACGCGACTTAGGGGGCAACTTATGTCACCTTAAAAAAGGTGATAGTTTATTAAGATATGCTTAGGAATCCTATATTTTGATATTTTCTCATGTATACCCGCTTTAATGCTTCCCAATCCGTTGAGCTCGCCGTACCAGAGGAACGGGTTCCCATTCAACATTATCTGCGCCAGCCGAGGCGACTGGTGAATGCCCTTGTCGATCAAAGTCGCACAGAACAGCTAAACGATGACTGTTTCCGCCTGAAAATGCGACCGTTACAATTTATGATGCTGAGCATTCAACCCACAGTAGACATGAGGGTGTGGGCCCAGTCGGATGGCACCATCAATTTGGAGTCCGTCGCCTGCGAAATTCGTGGCGTGGGTTATATCAACGATCGCTTTGCTCTCAATCTCAAAGGAAAGCTTTGTGTACACCAAAGCAGCGGGGTAGCATACTTGAAGGGAAAAGCGGATTTGGAAGTGCAAGTAGAATTACCGCCACCGTTTTGGCTGACGCCCAAACCCATTTTAGAAGCAACGGGGAATGCTTTGCTCAAGAGCGTACTGCTGAGCGTCAAACAGCGGTTGATGCACCAGTTGCTCTTAGATTACCGCCGCTGGGCAAGCAGCGAAAGTGAGCTAAGATCGATCGATATCCCCCCAATCTTATCTTTAGAAGGGTGAAATCCTACTAGAGAAGCTGTTAATTAATGTATAGGGATATTTAGCCACAAATCAGACCACTTACCACAATATTTATTAGTTAGACCCTGGAATTGGGCATCGGTCGCTTTGTGGGAACTAGCCAGCAGGGATAGATAGCTGCGGGTCAGTCAAGATCGATTTGAGTGATCCCTCCAAGTTCATCGTCTTCGATTATTCCCACGCCCCCCGGCAAAGGAGTTGACCTGTCTTTTGAAACTTCGTCCTTTGGGCGGAGTTCGCGCTGCGGTGGCTTGATTATTTTGCCCGGTTGATTCGTTGCGGCCACCCGAATCCTGATTTTTGGCCCGGAATTGCCCAAGCGAATTGTCATCCCGTCCACAACTGACACCTGAGCGATCGGTCTATCATCTACATAAGTGCCATTAGCACCAAAATTAATAATTTCCCAGCCATGAGCGTGATTCCACAGTTCTACGTGGTGGCGGGAAACTACAGCGCTGTAAATAATTACATCATTGTCGTTCGATCGACCGATCCGAACCACCGGTTCTGATTCAAAACACCAACTTTGAACTGGGACAGACTGGATAGGATGTAAAAGAGTTAAGGTAATCACTGATGTTTTGACACTCCACCGCCAGACAGAAACGGGGATACTTCCAGAGAGATTTTTTGGGAGAAAACTGCAAAAATTTGGATTTTTAAAGCCGTCATCAGTGCGCCATGATTCCCTCTATTTGCCGGAAAAGTCGAACTTTTGGCTGCTTGAGGGTGAAGCAACTTTTGACGGTTAGCTTTTGGCGCAGGCGCAAATTTTTGCGGTACTCGGTAACAACCAAACACGATGTTATTAATCGGGTGAACTTCCCAATGATGGACAGCAGTTTTAACCGCTTGATTAATTTGGTCTGTGAGGGAGCGATTCTGCCGATGGGCGAGCCGCTCAATTCGATCGGCTTCATCACCCTTTTCCCGCTGATGAAGCAGAGAATTTAACTCATACCCGCGATGGTTGCACCGCTGATTCGAGTTCTCGATCGGGCCACAGTCACTGCTCAACGACTTGCTGTTTATAAAGAAAGAAGTTAACCAATTATTAATCCTGGGGTCTCTAGATAAAATACTTGTTGATTGTATCTGAGATGTTGCACCATTCTCAATTACTTGTTTAGGAACAGGCAAGATGCCTGTTCTACAAGAAAATTCACTCTTTGTGGAACAGGCATCTTGCCGGTTCTGGAGAATGGTGCAAGATGTGAGTTGTATCAAACAGCATAGGTCATTTTGAGTTGCTAACATTTTCCTTATTGATGCGATACCTTTAAAATACAATGCTTTGAGCAGCACTGGAATTTTGAGCGACAACGCATCACTCTCTCATAGCGAAAATACCGATCGACCTTCCTCGCGCGCGCGGCCCCAAAATGCGCTCGGCAATTAGTCCCCCGGCCAGGGGGAAGGCCAAACTTCAGCTCAAATCTGACTCAGGCGGCTCCGGTTTCGGCTCTGGTCGGACAGATTCTTGCCTTTGCCGCTTCAACTCTGCAACTTTTTCTTGAGCTACATCCCTGACTTCTAGAGCTTTATCTTGGAATTTTTCCGCCAGACTTTGAGCGCCTCGCTTCACACCTGCCACATTTTTGAGAGTTCTGTCGAAATCTTCGTGTAAAAACTCTGCTACCAGACCGACTTTTTTGTGCAGTCCCTCCGCGTACTGCACGGGTTCCGATACAGCAGCTTCAGAGACGATCGCCCGCTTGCTGCCGATGGTCGAAATAGCTGCCACAGGTAACAAGTAAATGTCGTCTAAAACACCGCGCCACCCGCTCGATTTAAATAGGTAATGGGTGACTGAACCCGTGCGGACATCAAATAGGTAGTCAACCACTGCACCTGCCCGATTCCCAGCGTCCGTGAGTACCTCAAGCCCGATCGGACAAACAGCTTGTTCCGGCTGATGAAGTTCCGGCAGTTCCGGGTTAATGGTGACAAAAACATTTTCCCCCACCGTATCTACTTGCGCCCAAGCGAACCAAGTTTTTTTACTGCCCAAAAGTCCCGACTTGCAAGTAAAGCCGATCGCCCGCTGGGAGTGAGCGTCTAGCCAAACCCGATCTACCCTGCCGACCTCTTCCGCCGTTCTGCGGTCGATGGTGCGGCGGTTTAGCAGTTCGCTGCGCCTAACAATTTGTGGTGATGTACTCATAAATAAACTCCTGAGTGCCGCCTTTGAAAAATGTCGATCGTCCAAAGAAGCCGATTTAATATTCTTCTTCCGAATAATGGCGAGTATGATCTGCCTCGGTTAACTCATCCTCTTCCCTGGAAGTGCCAACTTCTTTGTGGTCGGGAACAGGAATCGTGCTAATGTGCACGCCGCCCGAGGGAGCGTGAATTTCCTTAGCCTCCCTGGGCTTGACGGTAATTTGTCCTAACTGGACAGAGGACTGATTCGGGCCTACGTTGATTTGAATTTTCGGCCCTGAGCGAGCCAAGTGAACGATCAGACCGTCCACAATGGGAACCTTAGCGATCGGCTTACCATCGAGGTAAGTGCCGTTGGTACCTAAATTGATCAGTTCCCAAGTTATGCCGCTGCGCCGCAATTCGATGTGGCGACGAGAAACCACAGCGCTAAAAAGAACGACGTGGTTTTCGGTCGAGCGCCCGATCCGGACGACCTGCTCGTCTTCAAAGATCCAACTGCGGACGGGTATAGACTGGAGTGGATGTAGCAAGGTCAGCTTAATCACATTGGCAGCATTGAGTTTTGGTAGAGCGCCTCAAGATGCGATTTTAGATTTTAGACTTTCGATCGCCCAATCCAAACTCGCTCTAAGAGATTTGAAATAAAAACGTAACCAGGTCTCCTTTGCCCAGAGAGATGCGGTCTCCCGGTCGCAACCGGTGGCGGTTTCCCTTGGGTAGCGGAGTATTGTTGACGTAAGTGCCGTTGGAACTGCCTACATCTTCTAGGTAGCAAGCATCTCCCTCCACCCGGAGATTTGCGTGTACCCGAGAAACTATCTCAGAATTAGCAAATCCCGAAACATCAATATCCGGCGGTACTAAGTCATTTGGCTTGCCTATGTGAACCACAGACAGACTGTGAGGCAATTCCATCGGCGTATTTGTCTGAACGTGTAACAGGCGGGCAGACTGCTGTTGCAGTTGAGTTTTAGCTACACCTGCTGGCTGTGGGCCCGGAACCGGAGGAGAGATATTTACTGGTGTTGCCACCGATTCAGTTGTAACAGGAACCGAGGGCGAAGGCGGGGGATCTGGAGTAGTCGGAATGCTGGCGGTAGTTTTTTCCAAGTTGAGCCCCTTATTCAGGGTAACTAGAGGTTCCATTGCCATCAGGGGTTCGGGTGGCACTAAATCCGGCGCCGGTGACGATACCACTGTGGGGCCTACAGGCGAGGGGGACGTTACTGTCACCTCAACTTCTGGAACTATGGAACCCGGACGCAAGTTAAAGCCACACTGACCGCAAAATGCTGCATCTGTCTGAACTGCTGCACCGCAGTTCGAGCAACTTGCGGTAACAGGTAAAGGCGTGTAGCAAGCCTCACACTGGCTGGCCCCGTCGGGGTTCTGGTGATTGCAATTGGGACAGACAATCATCGATTTCTCCTTGCTATCGGCCAGATTTTTAAATCAGCCTCATAAAAATACTCGTGTATATGGTCAAATTTTAACTTTAACCGCCACAATTCTTATATTGCTTCGCTCATACTAGCAACTGAGCTGACGCTGTGACGTTAGCTGTGATGGGCAAGATTGAGTTAGTGATAATGAATGCTGACTGTTTTGGCACGCTGGCGGCTCTGTCGGCTATTTTACGGAGGAGCCAGCAGCCGCATCGAGCAGCCACCAAAGTTCGCCCTCTGGTTGAACGAGTCTGGCTGGATAAGTCATTTCGTCGGCTGCGGGGGCAAAAATTTGAGCAAGGGCGGGTTGTTTGCTGGCTCCTGCGACCATGAAGATGACGCACCGGGCCCGGTTGATTAAGGGGACTGTAAAGGTAATGCGGGGTTGACCGTCTTTGTTGCCGACAGTTACTAGGGCGTCGCGGACTTGCAAGGCTGCTGTGCCGGGAAATAGAGAGGCTGTGTGGGCGTCGTCTCCTATGCCCAATAAAATGATGTCGAAGGCAGGAAACTCGCCGTCGGATACTTTGAAGAACTGCTGCAATTCGGTTTGGTGCGCGGCAGCGTCGGCTGCGGGGTCGCCGGCGGCTGTGGGCATGGGGTGGATGTTGCTGGCGGGGATATTCACTCGATCGAGCCACGCGAGGCTCGCCATTTTTTGATTGCTGTCTGGGTGTTCTGAGGGAACGTAGCGTTCGTCGCCCCAGAACACGTGAATTTTATCCCACGGCAGGTCTTGGGCTGCGATCGCTCTGTAGAGCGGTTCGGGTGTGCTTCCGCCCGCTGCGGCGATCGTACAAACTCCGCGTTCTGCTATGGCTTCTGAGATTTTTGACAGGACAATCCTGAGCGATCGATCTATTAATTCTTCCCGATTTGCTAATACTTCTACTATTTTTTTCATCAATTTACTCTCAACTTTCCTATTCGTGTTGTTCTGGGCAATTGCCAATTTTACCTTGACATTTTGGTTAGACATTTTGGTTTGAGGTCGCTCTGCTGACAGACTCGGCAGGCATGGCACAGCATCCCATACAATTTTATCATCTTATGCCCATTGATTGGAGGAAAGGCAGACATATTTCTACCAGTGCTTTATGGATTTTCACCTGTTGCATTGAGCTTTCGCAACTTTCAATCAAAAGTTCGATCGTACTCGGAGCATCTGGGCAGAAAGTAAAAAGCGTTTTTTGGGACTCCGAGCCGTCCCGCACAGCAAAGTCTATAAATATAGCGAGCCGGACGATCGCACACCGACAGTAAAAGCCAAACCGAGATGCTCCCGATCGCACTTACCCCGGCCTTGCAAAAATAATCAAGATTGATGTGGTAGACTAGGAAAAATAGTTTTAAATCCGCACGCTCGGAAGGAAGCAAAACTATGTCAATTTTTAAGCGATTTCCTACATCAGTCCGCTATCTAATAGCGCGGTTGCGCCACTGGACCCAACCGGCGGTTTGGGCTCCGTTAGCCGTGCTGTGTGCGGGGGGGTTATTTATCTGGGAGGTCTCGGTAAATCCAGAAAGGTTGAGCATAGATGGCGAAGAAGAACCAGCCACAAACAATCCAGTTTCGCTATCGGGACTATCTGCTGAAGATACCGCCATTGCTGCTGAAATCGACAGCTCACCAGTGCTAGTCAATCAGTTTAATGGCTCTACTGCTTCTGAACTGAACTTGTTAAATTCATCAGTAGTAAAAAGCAAAGGTTTATTCGAGGAACTTCGAGATCGGGAGTTAGAAACTCCTGAGCCATCTTCAGCCCCCAAGCGGGTAGGAAGCAGCGGATTTTCCCCCTTGCCAAATTTAGCAAATCCTGCTGTCGAGGCCGGAAACAATAACCCCCAAAATTCCAGCTTGCCCAGTTCAAACGCAACATCAGCGTTGAGTTTATCGGGCAGTGGGAGACTGACTTCTGGGATAAAAACGATCGAGCCTGAGTCTGGAGGTACAGCGAAAGCAACTTTATCGCAGGCGTCGAGTGATGCTAATTCAGATAAACAAAAGGAAAATTCTCTGCCTTTGAGTCCGCTGCAAGCAGCTATGAAAAAATACGTTGTTGCTAACACTTCGGCAACAGCGGCTTCAGGTGAGAAAACTGCAGACTCGGCTACATTGCTCGATCGACCTGCTTCCGATCCGGCTGCTGTAAATGCGACAAATTTGCTCCCAACGACCGCTACAGCTCAAGGTGGAGCAAATCCTGTGAATGTTCCCACAGCACTTCCCCCACTTGTGGCTCCGACAAATACTGTGAGCAACGAATCTCAAGAATTCTTAAAACCGACAGCTACAGTCTCTGAATCATTTGCTGGGTTAAATTCCAGAGTACCCAGCCTCCCCGAAATTAATGCAGCGGCTGCACCGGTGGCTTTGCCGAAAAATCCCTACCAAACTAATTTATCTGGTTCCGGCTTCGCACCTGAAGTTCAACCTGCGGCACTTCCCGTAGCCATACCTTCGCCAACACCTTTACTTCCAAATGTCGGTCAATCTCCCTTTCCGAATGTGATTGGGGGCAGCAAGATAATTAGCCCTCAATTCTCTCCCAATTCAGCGAATTCTCAATTTCAAACACCTCCACCGAGTCAGCTTAACTTGCCGCAGCAGCCTAACTTTGGAGTTGTTCCCCAAAACACCAATCAGGGCGTGCAGCCCATTCAACCTCAAACTTTTGCTACACCCCGCTCTCTGGCTCCGGGACGCTACATTGGGGGTGGCGAAATCAATACTTTTGCTAATCCTTAAATGAAGGAAGTGCGGCCACTAAAACGATATTACCAATTCCCAATTACCAATTCCCAATGTTATCGGTAAAACTTACCGAGAAGCGGCCCGCACCAACAATAATCCCCCGATTCCCAAGCCAAACACGATCGGCAGCCAAGCCGAAAGAATCGGAGTCAAAACAGCTTTCACGCCCATAGAACTGGTGATGAAAGAAAATACATAGTAAGTAAAAATCACAACTACGCTAATACCAAAACTCGTTCCTCGACCGGAGCGGCGCGGTTGAGTTCCCAAAGCGGCTCCCACTATACCAAATACCATGCACACGAAAGGAAAAGCATATTTTTCTTGAATTCGCACCTTTAATTTGCGAATTTGCGGTTCGTCGCCACTGTTTTTAATGATATCCAAACGCTCTAAAGCT
Organism: Microcoleus sp. T2B6; assembly: GCF_036700475.1. NCBI lineage: Bacteria > Bacillati > Cyanobacteriota > Cyanophyceae > Oscillatoriales > Microcoleaceae > Microcoleus > Microcoleus sp. T2B6. The sequence continues at coordinate 98,364 of NZ_JAUBOZ010000021.1, forward strand.
TGGGCAATGTTCATTTCCTTGAAATCCCGCGCTCTAGCAGCTAAATCTAAGGGCGTGCGGGGGAGTTGCAACTGCTGGTGTTGAAACCTAACTATATTGCGGTAAGACCCGTCAGGAGCAACGATATAAGCGGTTCCGTTGAAAAAATCCCAAGTATTTTCTGAGGGATTCCAAGTAGCTGATTCTGAAGAAACGATTTGATTGAGGCCTGGGGTGGAGCGATCGATAATTGTTAAACCTTTCATTCGCTGGCCGTCAAACTGTTCTGCATAAAAAAAGCGGGCCAGGGTTTCGTCGCCGCCTTTTTCTGGTTTGCGAAATTCTGTGTAGATAATATTTCTATCTTGAAATATCGGTTTTTCTCGCTTCAGGGCTCTGTCTAAAGTCACAGTAGCTCTGTAGCTGGCGGCGGGTACAACTAACTCTTGCAAAGCAAAGGTGAAGCCTGCAACAATTAAACTCATTATCACAGCAGGCAGTATCAATCGGTAAACGCTAACTCCGCAACTGCGGAGGGCGATGAGTTCGCTGTCGCTGGACATTCGGCTGTAGGCCATTAAGGTTGCTAGCAGCATTGACATGGGGAAAGCCAATACTACGAAGTAGGGAATTTGCAGGAGAAAAATTTCTATGGCTGCGCCGTAGGGGAGGCCGGATTCTGCTACTCTGCGGACTAATTCAAATAAAGCTCCAACTGTGACGGCGACGGATGTAAAGAGTCCGACGCCAAATAAAAATGGGCCGATTAGTTCTTTGGTAATGTACCAGTCCATTACTGAAATTCTCGGCAGCCAGTTGATGGGATTCAAAGAATTGGATATTGCTATTTTCATAGTGGCGCTTTCTCGCAGATTGCTCCTCAATCTAAAATCTAAAATTCTGCCGTTTGCTGAATGCCTTCAAAAGACTATCGCACGAAGTTGTCACCTAAGTAATACTGTCGCACTAAAGGGTTGCTGTAGAGTTCTTCTTCAGCCCCGGAGGCTAAAATTTGGCCGTCTCGCATGATGTAGGCTCGATCGGTAATTTCGAGGGTTTCTCGGACGTTGTGATCGGTGATGAGGATGCCGATTTGGCGATCGCGCAGTTTAGCAATAATGGTTTGAATTTCGTCTACGGCGATCGGATCGACGCCTGCAAACGGTTCGTCTAAAAATAGGAACATCGGCCCGTCTCGCCCTGCGGCTAATGCTCTGGCTAGTTCAGTCCGTCGCCTTTCTCCCCCCGATATTTGAATTCCCAAACTGGATGCTATTTTTTCTAAGCGAAATTCTTGCAATAGGAAATCGACTCGCTCGCGCCATTCCCAGCGCGGCACTTGAGTTTGTTCTAGGACTAACAAAATGTTGTCGCGCACGCTCATGTTTCGGAAAATGCTTGCTTCTTGAGCGAGATAGCCAATTCCCAAATGTGCTCGCTGGTGCATCGCCAATTTAGTGATGTCTAAATCGTTGAGCCAAACGGTGCCTTGATTTGGTTTTTCTAATCCGGTTGCTATGTAAAATGTGGTGGTTTTGCCGGCACCGTTGGGGCCGAGCAATCCTACGATTTCTCCTTGGGCTACCGACAGGTTGACGCGACTAACTACATTGCGTTTTCCGTAGGATTTGTGAATATTTTCGAGTACAATTTTCATTTTCGCTCCCGGCAACCTCTACAAGCTCAATTTCAGACTGCAGCATTGTGCGATCGAGTCTCTAATTTAAATTTTACCTTTTCAAGTTGGTGAGTTTTATAAAGACGAAATTTCGCATCTATCCCAAGTAGTATGTTTTGGCTGAGGCGAAATTTCGCTGCTGCAAGCCACTGTTACCGGGGGGCTGTAGTTGGACGTGGGGAGCCCAATGTATTTTGGGCTGCCGCATCTTGTTCCGGGGCAACCAGATAAACAGATTCTACCTGTCCTGGGTTGTCTGGCAGGGCAATAAACCGCCCTTCGTCGATGAGGTATGTTATGGTTTCGCCGCGCAGGCTGTTGCCCTGCTGCAAGACGTAAACATCTCCGCTGAGAATAATCCGGCGCTCACGGCTGAAGTATTGAGCTTGAGCCGCAGTTGCTTGTATTTGGCGGGCTGGATAGTTGATTTGGACGTTGCCGCGGGCTGTCACGATGCCGGTTTTGGAGTCGGCTTCTTGAATGTCCGATCGCACGCTGAGGGTGCGGGGCGCGTTGGCTTGCGAATAGGTGGGAGAGGCGATCGCGCCTGCCAGAGTGAGGGGCAACAGCAGCGATAATCCTTTGAATATTCGGGAATTGAGTAGTTTAGCGGAGGGCATCATAGCTTACAAGCCTCAAAATTTATAAAATTGCTGAAGGGCATTACCTCCAGTTTTGACACTGACAGATCAGCTACCGGGAGCATTTAACTTGTCTGTTGAGACTGAGTGAAGGACGGCGGACACGGCAACCGGGACACTTTTCTTGATGGAGATTAGATGCACAACAGCTTATCAGTTAAATATGTTATTTTAACGGTCGGAAAGACTTTCGGACTTGTCGATCGACCTGCCCGAGAGCGTCAACCAATTATCGTAGCAAGACAATAGGCATTTTCACGACGTGTTTGGCTGATTTGCTGGATTTGCAAGTTTTTTGACGGTTGCTCGCATCGGGAAGTTACGGATAACCTCTCTAGGTACTAAGGCATTAGCTGTCCGCAGTGAGTTCGGCAAAATAAATCAAATTTTGATTTATTAAGCTGTTGCACATTTAAACTGTGATACAATCATTACCCTTATTTTTGATTTTGCGACCCCATTTAATTATTAATT
>NZ_JAUBOZ010000199.1:0-5740 GCF_036700475.1 Microcoleus sp. T2B6
TACTCCCCAACAATCAGGGGGAGTAGGGGGTATGCGAGGGGGATCGAGATATGTGCAACTTCACATTAAATTGGTATAAATCATTGGTACAAATAAATATGTAGGGGTAGTGCTACCCCTACTCCCCGTGCCTACGCCCCACGGATCGGGGCAACCACGGGGGGTTTGCCCCTACAAGAATTACAGAATTTATTTAGGTTCGCTATAGATGCAATAAAAAAATATTTATTGGGATGAATATTTTGAATGTTTAATAATTATAAGATCAGAATCAAGGGTGCGCTAACGGAAGTTAACGCACCTGATAATTTCAGAATTTAGACAATTAGACAACTACGCTAGCGCTATAGTTAGCCAAATCCCCCTAAATTGGGATAAAATTATCCTTCCCAATTAAGGCAGAATTTGTGTTAACTAAAGAAGCGAGGGTTTCTCCGGTTGATGCAATTTTAATTAAGGTGGAACTACCACTTTGGGCAATCTGTAAATCGCCGAAAGTTAAACCTCCATTTAATCGGATTCTGTCTTGGCCACCTTGGAAGCCATAGATCAGATCCTGACCCATTCCTGGTGCAAGGACAAAGGTATCAAATCCTGCATCCCCGTAGAGCCGATCGCTCCCTGCACCGCCATTGAGGAGATCGTCACCATCACCCCCATAGAGGATGTCATCACCGTCACAACCGAGGAGTTGGTCGTTACCGGCATCACCGTAAAGGCGATCGCTGCCATTGCCTCCCCGCAACAAATCGTTATCATTGCCACCATAGACAATATCGTTGCCGCCACCGCCATTGATGGTATCGTTTCCGGCGTTACCATAGAGAATATCGCTCCCTGCTAAACCGTCGATTTGGTCATCAGCCGCAGTACCCCGCAGAATGTCGTTATTGGGTGTACCCTAGATAGACTCGTGGATAAACTCGATCGCCATGAAATACTTTCTCCTGAAAAATAGTGAATTTGCGTCAAAGTAGCGAAGAGATAATTTACCTCCATACACACCTGAAAACTTGGCGCTGAAAGAGTTACAGAGGTCAGCGTGCAAAAAAGTCGCAGAAGTTGCCGCCGTGGCCGCCAATTGCCGAATTGTTACGGAAGCTAATACCGTTCGTCCTCACCACACCGCTATTGAGCAACTGAGAACCACCGAGTCCTGCGGCACTGCCAATGGGTAGGGCAGAGGTAGCGATTTGAGCGCCTGTTAGTTTGTGGAGTCGTGCGATGAACTCTTCGCCAGCATCTCCGGCTGCAACCTTACAGCCATAGAAGACGAGGCTGGCAACATCCCACTGTTGCAGTTGAGTCGCGTAGCCGTTGAGGGTATCTAAACTCAGTTGGCTATTTCCCAGATACAAGCAACCTGGGGAACCGTGGGAAATAATATGAACGGCATCGGTATTTGGACGGTGTTGTAAAACCAGGCTAATTTGCTCGATGCCATCGGCCGTCCCATCTAGGACAAAGACTTCAGTAGTGGAAATGACATCCTCAATGAGTAGATCGGCGTTTTCTACTCCAGCATCGATAAAAACAATTCTGGTGGCTGGATTGATAGTTTTTGAAGTATTTAGCATTGGTTTCATCGGGGGAATGTCCTGTTATTCATCAGAAGGTATTGCGGATAAAAGCACCCTATTAATAAGGATCTCGGCTGACTAACTGGCTGGAGGGCCGCTGAGATCCCGATCGGATATCTGAAACGAGATCAAATTGATTGATGGGCGAGGTTAGCTAGCCTGCTAACCTTTCATAACCGTTCTAGTAAGTAGTAGGACACAATTAATTACATAAAACTCTGAGCTACAAGCCTTGTCTAGTAAAGAATCAGCAAAGAATCAGTGTGTAATTAATTCTGTCCAATTACTTAGGGAGCCTTAACAACAGAATTGCCAGTAACGGTACCAAGCTGCACGGTGACAGTTCCAGCACTAAAGGTATTCTCTTGTTTGGTAGTTCTTGTGGCGTCAACAACGGGCGTAACGGTGAAACCACTCGCGGTGCCGACAGTCCCAAAAGTCTGTGTCCCTGCACTACCCAGAGCCCAAGCTGAGTTCAGTAGACCACCCGCAACACCAGTAGCATAGTTGAAAGCAGCAGCAGAAGCGTTTTCTTTACCCACAGCCGCCGAGACAGCCACACCTGTAACCAATGAGTTCGCGCCAACGGTGAAAGCCGCAGAACCTGCTATACCACCTTCACCGGCACGGGCTACGGTAGCGAAACCAAAAGCATTGAGAATAACGAGACCACTAACGAAAGCAATACGACGAATCATAATTTTTCAACTCCAGGGTTGGTTTTTTGTGTTCTATTAGTTAGACGTTTCCCGAAGGCGATTTGTGAATTTTTCAGTCTTTAGATAGATGACATATTTGATTTGTGGGGTAATGAAGCGGAGAGAGGGAGGATTTGACAAATTCTTGCTACGCAGTCGATCTCTCAATACGGTTCAGTTAAGCTCGATCCCCCCTAACCCCCCTTAAAAAGGGGGGGGACAAGAACTTACTCAAAGTCCCCGCAACGATTCGGGGGATTTAAGGGGATCTCCGAGCAATAAATAGTTTTAACCCAAGCGTATTGGTCTATCTCTTCCTGAAAATCTAGATTGACGAAACCAGGGATGCCGAATTTTTCCATGCCAAATTCGGCCTAGCGCCATATCGCGCCAGTCATAGAGAAAGCGAGAATATAGGGGATTGCAGCTCGCGGCAGCATTAATGCCCAATACGCTTGGGTTAAAGAAAATGTTGGGCGGATTGAAACGGAGGGTTCGTTCCACGGGCCCAACCTACGCACTACTGATTTAAAGCGATTTTCTGCCTGCCTATTTTTCAGATGGAAGAAAGCCAGCCGCCACTGTCTGCCCACATCCTCCTGTACAGTGGAAAAAGCGATACAGCAGACGCACCGTTGCGCGATATGCCTCCTGCACCCTGGGGCGATCGCATTTCTGGCGATCGAACATCGGTCAAGTATTGGTTTTCTCTGTTGAGAAACTGGGAATACAGCGGATTGCAGTCGCTGATGGTACAACAGCCCTGTGCGGGCAGCATTAATGATGCCTGTACACCAAGAGCTTTTTGGCTTTCCCCAGACTCAGAAAGTAATCCGCTGTAGGGGTTAGGGGCGATCGCTTTTTCGCTGTCATCCCCCAGACTATTAGCCAATATCCGTAGGGGCGAATAATCCTTCGCGCCTAGATGCAAAACACACACCGCCGCTTCTTGCTGTTCCTCACCGACAACAATTTCTCTTTCTGTGCTCTCCCCATCAGATTGAGCATTCACTAAAACCGATTCTTGAATTTCCCCACCGGCAACAATTTCTCTTTCTTCAATCTCCTCTGTTACCGTTTTTTTTTCAACAATATTCTGAGACTTTTTCCCTTTTGCAGATTGAGGAGAAACCCTCGACTTAGGATTAGACAAATCCGCGTCAGTCCCCTCTTCACCGAAATTTTCATTGAACCGCTGACGCAAAATTGCCCGCGCCTGGGAAATCCGCTTGCGGACGTTATCGTAAGATATACCAAGCTGTTCTGCAATATCTGGATAAGATAGCCCTGATTCAAAATGGAGAAGAAAAGTCTCGCGCAATCTATCGGGCAACTCATCTATTGCCTCGCGAAAAAATAATTCGACTTCACCCCGCATAGCAGCGCGAACTGGTGTTTCTTCTTGGCTGATTAATTCGGTTTCGTTTCCTAAAGCAATGGTGTCTAAACTGTCAACTCCTACTGCACCCCTGTTGCGCTCTCGATGGATATCGGCGCACAGGTTATAAGTCAGTTTGGTTAACCAAGCCTTAAAGTTTTTGATATCATCCGTACCATCTCTTGCTTTCTCCCAAGCTTTCAGCATCGCGCGACTGAGGGCATCTTCGGCATCGGTTGGGTTGCCCATCCACTTGCGACAGCAACGGTAAAGGTAATCTTGATTATCCTGCCATAATTTCCAAAAAGCTGAATCTATATCTGGAGTGCATGAGGAAGGGACTGATGCAGAACTAGAAATTAACATCTGTGGGTGCCGAAACTCTAAGTGGACAAACAACTGGCGATTAATTTAGGCCGTAATTTACCTAGCCTCAGATGCACCTATCACCATGTTGACTCACCACTCAGGCTCATGTCAGTCGGAAAAGTCGGATCTTTTAAGTCGGAAAAGTCGGAAAAGTAGGATCATCGCGGCTATGAGTGCATAGCTGAGACATCCCTTGGCAGTTTTAGGACTTACGCAAACGGCTTTTTAACACTATTGGTAGTGTAAGGTGCGCCATAAGCACCCTACAGATAGAGTTTATGCGTAATTCCTAAGTAGTGTGTGCGCCATAAGCACCCTACAGATAGAGTTTATGCGTAATTTTTCAATTTAATGTCACCAAGCTAAAATCTGAACTTTAAGATTTAAAATCCTTGGACAGAGGATTAAGCCACAGCAGAATTGTCCGTTTTAATTGATTTAATTCTCGATACACTTCTTGTTTGACCCACTGCCCGATCGCGTCGAAGGGCGTAAAAATTTGACCCACAGGCCAGCTAACATCTTGCCCCAAGGGTGTTTGATGGTTCCCCGCCAGAGTCTGAACTGTAATCATGTCGGGAAATCGTGCTTTTAGCAGTTTGGTCAACAGCAGGGTTTGGTCGATGTTGTCGCCGTTAAATTTGACTAAAAGATTGCGCCGGATTTGATAGCTATCTTGGACGAGGCGATTGGTGTCTTGCGGGGACGGGGTAAACTCAACGTTAAAGACGGGGGAAATTTGCTCGACGATCGGGATTGCTTCGGATGCTGCATAATTGTTGAAAGAGATCAGGATATTGCCTGCCCTTTCTATGTCAAATACAGAACCGATCAGCAAGTGCAGTTTGCATCCCATGCTGTGTCCCATGCCGTAAACGGGGAGATAGGAAGATTTGAGCAATTTAGTGGCCCGCAGGCGATCGAGGGCATTTTCAAATTTGTTGAGGACATCGCGGGCGATCGCAATATGATCCAAAGTATTGACAAACGGCGTTGCGACTACAACATATCCTTGATTCCCCAAAGCCTCTAACAGCCAGCGATAGGTGAGTTGCGGTGCTGTCGCCACAAATGCACCGCCGAGAAAATGTACGATCGCGATCGGTCTTGAAGGAATTAATACCCAATTGCCCGAAATTTCTTGCCAGTCCATAAATTCAATCTAATTCCAAATAAAAAGGCGATCGTCCTCTGAAGGTAGAAGGTCGAATGTTTTATAAATTTTTGCTTTTATTTTCTGCATCAAAAAGGGGTTTGCTACCCATTTTTTAATTCCAAAAACTTTCCTTTTTACTTATACATTATTTATTCTAACTGTTGTGGGGGCAAATAGCACGGCTGGCGATCGCTGCTATTTTCGCCCTGTATAGGGTTGAAGCTGGCGGCCGAATAACTCAAGGCTGACATCCGATCGCGACTTTCATAAATTTTTATATGGTCTCTCATCGCACGGCTGCAAGCGGCTGTAGCTGGTAGTGCGGGTAATTGACGCGACAGAATATTAACAATCAAATACGGCTCAAAACCCCAATATCGCGTATTAATCAGCCCCAGGGCTATCAACTTTGATTCGGCTGTATTGGCAGCACCTCATTTCTTGACTCAACCCGCATACAGCAGTTCTCAATCTTGGTGAGGTATGCCCTATGCCCTATGCCCTATGCCCTATGCCCTATGCCCTATGCCCTATGCCCTATGCCCTATGCCCTATGCCC
>NZ_JAUBOZ010000022.1:0-8205 GCF_036700475.1 Microcoleus sp. T2B6
GGAAAGAAGAAGAAGGAAGGAGCCAGAAGAAGGAAGGAGCCAGAAGAAGTATTTTTACAAATATGAGATGCTCCCATAGTTTTGATCGGGCGAGATTGCTTTGCGACTCTTAACACTTCGCCAGGAATCAGTAGATTTCTACGGGGAACTCGGGAAAATCTTCCTCCTCCGGCCCCAAGCCAGAGAATTTGAGGTTATTTCCACAGGGGAATTGAAAAAGACCGAGTTAAATGCACCACAGCTTAAATGTTTGATGCACTACAAATTAGCTGCGGTTCCCGACATGGAGTTTGCATGGAAATGTATTGGTTTCCACTCGTGGCCTGTAAACTGCCATACTCTCAAAATTTATGCACCAACTGGAGGGGCGCGTCAATCGATTTTAGATTTTAGATTTTAGATTTTAGATTGAAGCCTTGACCCCACGGATAAATTCGGGGCGCCTTTATCGGATACAGGTTTTTTATTTCACCGGTCCTGAGTCTGCTTTCGGAATGAATCACGTGGCGGGTATCCTGGATGCGGGAATTGTCAAACTCACAGCCGCTTCCATAATTAATTATTGTGAAATAAGCGCGCTGAGGGTGAGGACGTTCTTAATTGTGGCAACTCTGGCTTTTATTGTCTTGTGCCGAATGACGAATGCTCCTGCGGCCGAATCAGCCCGCTCAAAAACGCATACAAGCCACCGACTCCTGTCGTGGAGAGATCAAAATTTTAGAGTCTTGTTCCTGTTCCCAGATTTATCTGTGGAGTAAAATTAAAATCTCAAATCCTTCGACTCAGGGCTCAAGCCGAAGTCTAAAATCTCAAATCGACTGACTAATTTTATATTAAGAGTCCCGGACTTACTTGCTCGACGAGAAACCCGGTTTCTTCCTCGATGCTTGGTTGGGCTGCTGCTTATTTTCGGTAAAAACCGGCTGGATGAACGTAAGTCCGAGATTCGATCGAGCAGCATACTTTCGATCGCGAATGGCCAGCGGCAGCCGATCGCGAATGGCCAGCAAAAACCCCACCCAGTTTGGAGCCGGGCCAAGGGGGTCTAAATTCAGCATTGCAGTGGGCGATCGCTTTTAGGAATGAAAAATAAATAAGGTGACTAATAGAGCAATAGTTGACCTTGGATCAAGGCTTCTGGGGTTTAATTGTGCAAGTTATTAATTTTTCATTCCTTAGTGACGTTGTTGCAGGTAATTTTGCGACAGGGGAGTCCGTACCGCCGGCAGTAACTCTTCTGGTTTCGTGCTTCGCTGGTTCGAGTGCCGCCACCCAAAAAAGCCAGCACTCAAAGCAACGGGCAATAAGCAAAGCATCAGGGCCACAGATTTTTTCAACCCCGGTTTTTTTAACGGTTTCTGAGTCGCTGCAGCGGCGCGAGTTGCTTGGATCGCCGCACACTCTGAATTAGGAATAGAGGAGGGCGAAGCCGTCGGTGAGTTCGGTGAATTAGCAGCATCGGGTCGATCGTTCTGGTGAACCCAATCCCTGCGATCTTTTAATTGGTTGGGATATTCCCAGACTTCGCCGTCAGAATTGTCTGACTCATGCGATCTATTGGCTGGGATTGGGGGGTATTGGGCGATCGCCGAAACCGAAGACGCAGCCTTCCATTCAGTACCCGCGATCGCCGGTTGCGTTCCCGACCCGATTATGTGCACCATAGAACCGGAGGTCGCGCTGTGGACTGGGGCGCCGGTCAAATAGCCGTCAAAGTCCGGGTGCTGGTAGAGAATCGGCAAAGCCCAGTATAGCTGGTGAGAACCGTAGGCAGAAATTAGCCCAGCTCTGGCCCGGCTCAGGCTGAGATCGACTGGATAGCCTTGATTGAGGTTGCGGTAAAATAGCCGCGTCAGAGTTAGGGCTACATCGTCGGGGATGCTTTCTGCCATTGCTAGCACTGCCGGAATGCCCCGCTTCACTAGAGCTTCGGTTAAGTTCCGTTCCGGGCTGTCGTCCGCGAGGTCTGAGGGGTCGCCGTAGGCGCCGCGGCAGGAGTTGAACACGGCCATCTGAATACCGTTGTTAACGAGCAATCCAGCTAAGTCGTCGCCACTGAGGGTTTCGGTTAAGCCGGTGCGGCTGCTGACTAGGTAGAGTTCCCCACCTCTGGAACCTAAGTTGCTGTGGCCTGCGTAGTGCAGGACTTGGTAGTGTCCTTGTTCTAGGGCTTGGGTAAGTTGTTCTCGATCGGGCTGTTCGAGAATAGTCAGTTGAATCTCCGGGCAATGGGGGCTGTTTTTGAGAGGATGACCGGTGCGGTTTTGGAGTTCTTGTTGCAGGTGGAGCACTTCTCGCTTGAGCTGCAAGCTGTCTCGATCGCTCGGAGAGGCGATCGCCATTAAAATTTTTAGTGGCCCACCACTAGGCAGTATCCGGGTTTGTTTGAACAAACTTGTACCTGGTTGGTAGCGAGAAAACACGACATCGGTGCCGGTTGCCAATGGGCGATCGCCCGCGTGCAGCACTTCCCACGGCAGACGCGGCAAGCGCCGGCCTTTGAGTCCGAGTCGCAGTTGCAGCACTTCTCGGCGGTGCTGGGCGATGCCTTGAGCGCAAGTCCAGCTATCGCGCAAGTTTCCTTGAAACAGCCCGCTGTATAATTGTTGTCCGAGCGCTACTAAATTCGGCACTGAGTTGGGTCCCGAACGGGAGATGCCGCGACCGGCCAAACTGCTTCCGTGTAATGCTTTTCCCTGGAGCAAGCCCACCAGCGGGTCGTTCATCAGTTGAGCAGACAGTGCAAGCCATTCGTCGATCGGCCAGCGGACTTGTTGTTCGGCTAAGGGTACACCGGGTGCAACCCTTTCTGTCCGCACTAGATATTCGTCGTCCCCAACAGGGGTGACTGAGAGTTGAAATTCCTGGCTCACGGATTTAGCGCCCTCCCGCCTTAATTCTGAATTTGCCTGCGTTTTTGCGGCTAGCAAGAGCGATCGGCAAAATAATTTTTACTCTTTGAATCAAAGTTTCTGAATGCGCTTCCCCCGATCGGGCGATCGCTGGCGTCATATATATTTGTTCAAACACTTTGAGGATATAAAAGTTGTACTTTAATAACAGTTTATTAGTTTTGATTGCCCTGTGGCTCGGTGAAAGCCGAATTTTCTGCAATCTTTGTATCTTTAACATTTTGCACCTCTACCGCAGACCCCTTTAGATTTGTCGTGAACTTGAGTTTCTCATTGCTGAGTAAAGTTAAATTGGAGGCACTTTACCAGGCGGATCTCTAGTTCTTATTAAAATTACTTCGGCTCTCGCCAACCGGTTTCAGGGCAATATCGCAGGGAAATTTGAGTATTTTATTTTTTTGGGCGATCGGTCGATCGGTCTTTACGGCTTATCCTCTACCACCAACCCCCCATGTGTAATCTTGATTTTGTGTCAATTAATTAATTGGTCAGCCCTGGACTCTCATCCGTAAGCTCTCCGCCCTCATCCTTAAGACCTCAGTGGCGATCGATAATCGATAGTTGACCATCGATAATTGCTAATAACTTATTGCTAATTTTCCGCTTTTATGATATAGAAAACTTTTAATTTAACTCTCTTAATCTAGTTAAAGTTAAGCAGCAAAAATAAACTTAACCCGCCAAGAACTCTCAACAATACAAGGCAAATCAAATTATTCCGGTACTCTCCAGCAACCATCATTTTTGGCATCTAGAGGATTACGCCTCATCAGGCCGGTTTCTCGGAGAATTATTGGATTTGGTAGCGAAGTCTCTACAAAGGAATAGGGTTGGGCAGCCTCGCCGTGGGTCGTTCCCGCTCAAAATGCCGATCTTGCAACTGTCACCAAAAACGACTCCTGCATCTCTTACTCTGTTTGGAAAAATTTTACAATCTGTCTTGAGATAGATAAATTTTGGCAGGTTCTTAGTATTAATCAGAAAAAAAAAATTTTTCTCAGTTCGCGATGTTTCCTCAACTCGATAAAAATTTGTGCAACTAAAAATTAGAACAAATATTTGCCCGGGCGAATGATCTAAATTTTTAATTAATCATCGGGAACTAAAATTAGGAGGGTGCTGTCGTTTAGTCAAGAGATTCAAATCCTAGGTCAGGGAAGGATTTGTCAAAGCTGGGAGTGTTACAAAACTTTAATACACCCAGCCTAGATCGGAAAAAAAGCAAGGGTAGAATTTGGGGGATACAGGTTTTGGGTAGTTATTTAGGAGTTGTCAGTTGCGAGTTTAAATTCAGCTAATTCACTGTAGAAATTACGTAGAGAATCTACAATAAGGGGCCCTTCGGCGCAGCTTACTGGAGAAATTACCGAGAACAGCTCAAATGCTCGGCGCTTCGGCGCAGTAATTACAGTGTAGGTTGCAGAGCAATTAATTGTGGTACGCAATGGCAGAATATAAAACTCGCAACAGAGCGAAAAAAACCTTGCTGTTTAAGTGGCATCTATAATAGTAAAAATGAGGAAACCAGCTCCTCTAGCAGGCGAAAGCATGAAGTTATTTTTTTTTCTTCTGCAGCCTCCTGTTTGCTGATAAAGTGATTCTAAGAAGCTTACCTTTTTTGGGGAAATATCAACAATGGAACCAGACGTAACAACGTTAGAAAAAAAACCGGAAACACTTTTTCCCGTTCGAGAGGAAACACAAAATCCAGTCGGGAATTTAGGCAACAACAGCTCTACAATTACCGAGGAGGAGTTAGCCAAGTTAATTGAGCAAGCGATCGAAAACCCCGACGGCGTTACCACCAAATCTCCTGATCCGTCTAAGGGTGCATCCGAAACAGGTGCTGCTGATAACAAGCAAATTGCGGAATTTAACGGCGTACTAGAAGAAGGTGCGAGCAACGATGATGGCAGCGGCATTGATCGCCGAACCCTCGTTGGTGATGATAGCGATAACGTAATTGTCGCCACCGGCGATCGGGATAAGATATTCGGCCAAAAAGGCAAGGACAAAATCAAAGGAAACCCTGGCAAAAAAAATGAAATGTACGGGGGTAAAGATGACGATGATTGCGAGGGCGGCGATGACGACGATGTAATAAAGGGCGATCGTGGCAACGACAACGTTAAGGGCGGCAAAGGCAACGACACCCTTAACGGCGGTAAAGATAACGACACCCTTTTTGGCGGCAGCGGCAACGACACCTGCCAAGGCGATGACGGCGATGACGGGGTGCACGGCAACGAAGGAAAGGATGACGTTAACGGCGGCGCCGGCAACGACACCATCTACGGCGGCAAAGACGACGACAAGTGCGAGGGCGGCGAAGGCAACGATACCGTCAGGGGCGACGCAGGCAAGGACAACGTTAGCGGCGGCGACGGCAACGATAGCGTTAACGGCGGCAAAGATAACGATACCGTGCTAGGCGGTGGCGGCAGCGACAACTGTGCAGGCGACGAGGGCGACGACAGCGTTAGCGGCGGCATCGGCAACGATACCGTGCTAGGCGGTGGCGGCAGCGACAACTGTGCAGGCGACGAGGGCGACGACAGCGTTAGCGGCGGTGCGGGCAACGATACCGTGATCGGTGGCGACGGCAACGACAACTGTGCAGGCGACGACGGCGACGACAGCGTGATGGGCGGTGGCGGCGACGACAGCGTGATGGGCGGTGGCGGCAAGGATACCCTCGTTACTGGCGACGGTAATGACATGGCAGACGGCGGCGACGGCGACGACAGCGTTAGCGGCGGCGGCAGCGGCGACGATACGCTGATGGGCGGCGACGGCAACGATACGCTGATGGGCGGTACTGGCAACCATACCTGTATAGGCGGTGCTGGAACTGACGTTTATGTCATGAGTAACAGTCCCTCTGGGGCAAAAGCAGTCATCACTGACTTCGCAGACAATGAGGACAAGTTTCTGCTGTTTGGCGACTTGAACTTTAGCAGTTTGACGTTTGTACAAGTCGATGCAAATACCGAAATTCGGGCCAATAACTTAACCTTGGCAGTATTGTTGAATGTCAGTGCAACGCTGATCACTGCTGGCGACTTTTTGGAAATTAATCCTCAAACTCCAACTCCAACTCCAACTCCAACTCCAACTCCGGTTCAAACTCCCCCTCCGATTTTTAACCCTCCGCGAGTGGAAGCTAATCAGCCCTTGACTGCTGGTTCCAGCGGCGGCGAGCAAACTATTACTCCTGAGTTGTTGCGGTTTGTCGATGACGAGCAAGGTCCTGGCGGCACAGTCTTCAAGCTAACCGAGCTGCCCGATGCTACAACCGGCCAACTATTGGTTAAGGGAGTCCCAGCACAAGTCGGTTCTACCTTCTCTCAAGCAGACATTAACGAAGGCTTGGTAAAATTCAAAGCGGCAGTAGGTTTTGTCGGTGCGCTTAGTTTTGCTTTTGAAGTTAGCAACGGCAAAAGATCTCTCATCAACCAGCGTTTTAGCTTGAATGTCGAGCAAAATCTCTTTAAGTTTGCTGGCACTACAGCACCTCAAGTTATTGTCGGTTCTCTGACGCTGGATAACGACATCGAAGGCAGCGATGGTGACGATGACATTACAGCCGGCACAGGCAAGGACAAAATCATCGGTGGCAAAGGCAAGGACAAAATTAAAGCAGGCGATGGCGATAACGATATCGACAGCGGCGATGACGATGACGAGATCGAAGTCGGCAAAGGCAACAACAAAATCATCGGCGGCAAAGGCAAGGACAAAATTAAAGCCGGCGATGGCGATAACGATATCGACAGTGGCGATGACGATGACTCGATCGAAGTCGGTAAAGGCAAAAACAAAATCAAAGCAGGCAAAGGCAAGGACAAAGTTAAAGCCGGCGATGACGATGACGAGATCGACGGCGGTGATGACGATGACTCGATCGACGGTGGCCTCGGCATAGACAAAATCATCGGCGGTAGTGGCAATGACACATTAACCGGAAATGAGGGCGATGACTCGATCGAAGGCGGTCTAGGAACCAATACTCTAATAGGGGGTAATGGAAAGGATCGCTTTGTTTACCGCACTTCCCGCCAAGAGATTCAAACAGTTGTAGAAGCTGACTTTATTACTGACTTTAATGTCGATGACGATGTTTTTGAGCTTTCTACTGGAGCTTTTGGTAATCTCATCGTTTCTAGCTTGACCCGACTGGATATTACGGCTACTACTGCTGTTGGGTCGATCGGCAGCGCTAATTTGCTCGACTTCACCACGGATATCACTGTTAACAGCATCGCGTCTTTGCAAGCGCGGTTTATAGCTTTGGGTGGCAACCGAGAAGCGCCTACTTTCTGTCAGTTTATAGATGCCGAGACCGGTCGTGCTGTACTGGTATTTGCTGTTGGGGCGCGCTTTGAAGTTCTCACGAGTTTCTCGGCAAGCATTCGCCTGCAAGTCAGTAACTTTGTCTTCAGCGGCACGTCACTAAATGTTCCTGTCGGTACTGCTGGCCCTGACAATGTGGATTTCGGCACTTATCCGGCTGCAGTTAATTTCGATGGTTTAGCAGGCGATGACAAGATTGTCGGCAGCAATTTTAACGATAACCTCAAGGGCGGCGACGGCAACGATACCATCACCGGCGGCCTCGGTTTGGATGTCATAAGCGGCGGCACTGGTGCGGATCTGTTTGTTTACAGGACAACTAAAGAAGGCGGCGATAAAATTTCCGACTTTACTGTTGGGGTAGACAAATTCGAGTTTAGCGCGAGCGCTTTCGGCAATTTGACTACGACTAACTTTGACGGTGTTAGCGGGGTTTCTCCTGACATTACTGGCAAAGAGTTAGTGATTTTCACAGGCGGAAGTTATGCCTCTTTGCAAGATGCACAAGCTAAAGCCCTGGGCAATTCTACAACTGCTGGTTTCTTCGCCTTTACTAATGCGTCGAACGAAACAGAGTTGTATTTTGACTCGAACGGTACGGTGGCCGGTGGTTCTACCTTGATAGCGAATCTGGGTACTGCTGCTAGCAATCTGGGAACGGCGGACTTTGTATTTACAGGTACGATCGCCTCTCCTGCTGGTACTACTACCAACTCAGGCAGCATTGTCGATTTAACTGCTGCTGGGAACACTTACCCAACCGACTTTAACAACTTCGGTTCTGGTGCAG
The DNA here is from genome assembly GCF_036700475.1 of Microcoleus sp. T2B6. NCBI lineage: Bacteria > Bacillati > Cyanobacteriota > Cyanophyceae > Oscillatoriales > Microcoleaceae > Microcoleus > Microcoleus sp. T2B6. The sequence goes on from NZ_JAUBOZ010000022.1 coordinate 8,056, forward strand.
GCGGTTACAACTTCACCACTCCTGTCTTGTTTACCGGAAATGCTGATGCTAACAGCGTCACTGGTACTGAGTTTGCTGACATCCTCAGCGGCGGCAGCGGTGCAGATATTCTGACTGGCGGTTCAGGTGCGGATCTGTTTGTTTACAAAG